>NZ_JBANCF010000010.1:0-133544 GCF_038742595.1 Aequorivita flava
AGTAAATGCACAGACTAGATGGAATGGAACTATGTTTGCATGGACATCCGTGAGAAGAGACCTCGTAGATTATTTTGATAACAGATTTTTAACCGATGACACACTTTAATGAACACTCCCCCTAGGGAAATTCTCTAGGCGGTTTTTTAATATTCATTACTGCCATAAAACACTATCTCAATCCCCCACTGGTGCGAGATTACATCGTGTTCTTTCCTTGCACAATTTTTAATTAAATTCTCTAATTTTCCCATTCAACCATAATACCGATATACTACAATATCATCTAACAATCCCTTTTCTATTACATAATCCGAAGCACCGCCACAATCATAATCTTGCGCTCTATAAACCAAACCAGCCTCAGCAGAATTTTGTGAACATAACTAATTTTCTCCCAAATAGGCTTATTGCTTCACAACTCGATAGACTTATTACCGTGTCTCCAAAATTGATTCACTTTCATATTAGTTGATTTTGAAACAGCGCTATAAATTTCTCCATTAAAATTTTTTAAAGCGTTAAAGAAATTAAGCAATGATAATTTTAACCGAATTCTCATAAATTTTAACCAAAGATTTTGATCTTTAATATTTTAATAAATCTCACATTGTAGTTGTAACTTTACAAGCTCAGTAATACTACAAATAAGAAAAAAATCTATTGAAAAATTCTTTTAAAACTGCTGCTATTATCGGTTTCATTTCCAAAGGAATTATATACCTAGTTATTGGCGCATTATCTCTATTGGCAGCTTTAAATATGGGCGGTGAAAGTTCGGGGACCAATCAAGCACTTAGGTTTTTAAGGAAACAGCCTTTTGGCCAAGTATTATTAATGTTGATGGGTGTTGGGCTGTTGTGTTATTCGTATTGGATGTTTATTCAAACGTTTAAAGATCCCGAAAATATAGGCAGTAAATTGAAAGCGAAATTGCGCCGATTTGGACTCTTTACTACAGGCTTGGTTTACGTAGTAGTTGCTATTTTGTGTTTTTATCATTTAATAACGTATCCCACCTCTGATAGTGACAATTCGCAGTATTTAGATTTTATTGGCCCAGTAACGCTATCGTATATATTTGGTGGAATTGCAGTTATTTTGGCCTTTCAAGCGGTGGTGTTAATTGTGGGTGTAATTAAAGGTGGCCTGTTAGATCAGTTTAATTTAGAAGGTCATAGAGGCTCGGGGGTTATCAGAAAAATCGGGCAATTTGGATTTTATGCCAGAGCCTTTGTGGTAATAATAATAGCATATTTCTTTTTGCATGCTGCAATTTATACGGGTAACCATGATATTAAAGGCATTCAAGATGCATTTTCTTTTTTAGATCAGTCTCCGGTTGGTAGGGTTTTAATGGCGATTACTGCCGTAGGGTTTATCTCATATGGCGCATTTTATATACTGCTTACAAGGTTTCGGAGTTTTGAAGAGTGAAGAGGATGAAATTTCAAGTATTTTAAATTACTACTATATTTTATAAATACAAACCCTTCAGTATTCTTGGATATCTGTAAGAATTTGTTTGCTGTTTACGCTGTAAACCTGTTAACATCATCAAAAAACACAAATAGGATGACATGACAAGTTGTACTTTTATAAAATTCAAATTATAACTTGTGAAAAAATCGTTTAAAACAATTGCCTATATAGGGTTTGTCTCAAAAGGGCTTATTTATCTTGTAATTGGTACACTTTCGCTCTTAGCTGCTTTAAATATGGGTGGCGAAAGTACAGGGACCAATTCGGCATTGTCTTTTTTAAAGAAACAGCCTTTTGGGCAAGTACTATTAATGTTATTGGGTGTAGGGCTTATTTGTTATTCGGCTTGGATGTATGTACAAAGCATTAAAGACCCCGAAAATATAGGTTCGGATACCAAAGGCAAGCTAAAACGATTCATCTATTTTTTTAATGGTTTGGTATACACGGTAATCGCTGGATTGGCTTTTTATCATTTATTTGGCAGCACCGGCAGTAAAAAATCTGATACTGCATATCTCGATTTTCTGGGTCCAACCACGCTAACCATCCTGTTTATTGTGGTAGGAGTAGTGCTAACCGTGCAAGCTGTTGCATTAATTATTGGCGTAATTAAAGGGCATCTGCTCGACAGGTTTAATTTGGAGGGTGCTACATATTCACATCTTATAAAAATTCTGGGCAAGTTTGGATATTACGCGCGTGCCTTTGTAGTAGCAATTCTTGCCTATTTCTTTTTAAGAGCAGGAATTTATACCGATAATAATGAAATTAAAGGCATACAAGATGCTTTTTCGTTTTTACACACTTCTGGAATAGGCGGTATTTTAATGGCCATTACTGCCGTAGGGTTTATATCGTACGGTACATTTTATATCTTGCTAACGCGATTTCGGACTTTTGAAGATGGGTAAGTGCTGTGCCTTAAAATGGTTGATTCTGTAATTAGGAATTAGAATACTTCTGCCATCGCGATTTCAATATAGGTATAACTTCACCAAGATTGAATAGGCAAGGAGGAGAGAAGCTACAACCGAAATCCAATAACCTTGTTTTAAAAATAACAAATGATGGAATTTACAATCATTAAATTCTAGAATAAGCAATTATGTAGCATATGTTCGTCAATATAGGGCAAATGCCTTATACCATTTGCAATCTATCCACGGTATTTTAGTCGTTAATTCTAAGACTATTACTATGAAATTTAAAATACGCTTCTCTATTAGCTGGATTTTTCTTATTTCAATAACTGTAAATGCACAGAAAATAGATTGGGTGAAAGCGCCGTTAAATCCCATGGCATTTGAATATAAATTAGAACATTTTAATCTGCCAAAAGGTGTTTTTGCTTTTCAGGATAAAACCTTCAATAAAGATGGAAGTGTAAATACGGCTTTAAATTTTGATAGAGGTGTAAAGTACTTTTATGAAAATGGTGTTTTAAAAACTAATTCACTGCAAGAAAAATTTGAGTTTAACTATCAAGGTTATATAACCAAATTTAGCAGACCTGGTGCGGGCAACAGTGGAATTTGGACTTATACCTATAACAACAAAGGTTTGTTGGTAGAGCAACAAAACCAAGAGTTTAAAACTACTTATGCCTATGATAACGAAGACCGCATTATAAGCCAGTCTTATAAAGATGGGAAATTCACCAAGGATTATTCCTATAAAAAAGTAGGTGATATACTAGAGGTTGCTATAGTAGAAAACAATAATGGTAAAAAAACATCTCGTGTGGAAGCCTATAAAGATGGTTTTAAAGTATATACGATCACCAGCAACGGCGATCGTTTTGAAACAACGCCGCTTACGGCAAACGATTACTTCACTTTTTCTGAAATTGAAAACAAACAGAATAACATTCAAATAGAAAATACGCAATATGTTTCCAACACCATGGCGATGCCTTTGGCAGCTAATGATATTAAAGTATATGTGAACGGCAAACGCGCTTCTTTTATCCCCATCAATCTAATTGATAGAAAGCAAGTGGTGCTGTGGGATTTTTCACAAAAAAAATACCTAACCAACGTAGATGTAACCCAAGAAAGAAATAAAAAATTAAATTTAATACTCTATAACGTTACAGATAATGCAGCCTACGCCCAAATAGAAAAAAGTTATTCGGGCCTTATTCACGAAGGTAATACCTATACTCAAAGTGTATATGCTAGCGGAGTAAAAGACACCTATATAAACGAGGGATTTTGCTTTTTCTATATTGAAGCGCTTAACACTTCATTCAGTATAAAAACTGACTATCCTGGCTATTATAAAGCAATACCAATGACTGCTAACCAGCATCTGTTTTTTGTAAAACATAGTAACGGGAAGGAATTTAGCGTAGTTTATAAAGCTGTTAAATTGAATGCGGAATCAAAAAAAATAGCGCAGTCTGCTAAAAACACTACCTATGTGAGTTTGTATCATAGCGGATTTCCTAATAATGAAATAAAAGTGGTGCTGCCAGATTTTAATACAGCCAAACCGAATGAACTTTACGCTGCATATACCTTGGAAGATTTTGAAAACAATCCGAAATTAAATAAACTAACCACAAACTTACCGGGCGGCAATAACCTTCCTACAACAAATATTATTGCAAATGAAGAAACTGACGCGTGCATTTCAGGCAATTGTAAAGATGGTTATGGTGTAAAAAAAGTTGAAAACAATATCCAAAAAGGACTTTATCTTAAGGGTAAATTCAGTTCGTACGGCGAGAGATCGTATGGTGCAGACTATTACAAAGGTGAATTCCTGAATGGCGCTAGAGACGGTTTTGGCGTATATTATTGGAAAGACAGCAACCAATACTACTATGGATATTGGAGCAACGGAAATGTACACGGTTTCGGTTTTTTTGTACAAGACGGAAAACTGCTCCAAGCTGGCGAATATGAAAATGGCAAACAAAAGTATAATTATCTTCTCGAAAGAAAACAAGGCAACATAGCCGGCTGCGAAGGCGATTGCGAAAACGGATTTGGTAAATTTACCTATAGCAACGGCGATACTTACGAAGGCTTTTGGACAGCCGGCAAACAACAAAGAGTAGGACATTACTATTTTAAAAGCGTCAATTCCCACTATTATGGCAGTTACACCAACAATATTATGCAAGGCCCCGGTATGTACACCATGCCAAGTTTCACCTATATTGGAGATTTTGAAGCCAATCAATTAACAGGAAAGGGCATTAAATTTTACAGCAATAAAACTGTGGAAGCCGGAAGATGGGAAAAAGGTAACTTAGTTATAAAATATTAAATAGAAGTGTTTTGGCTTTTTGAATGTAATCTTTTTGAGCGTTTTGTAAGTTGTTTTATTTTGAAATGCTCGATGTAATAACTTACATGGCAATCATTTTAATATACAGACTGAATTTAGTGTAAATATTATAAGATGAGATTGGGGGTTGTTTGGAACTACAAGTTGCAAACGGTAGCCAGCGTGGGTTTTATACATATTTTTAATAAAGCAATATAAGTGGGAAGACCGCCTCTTTAAGAATCGATATTTAGAGTTTGCAAAACTATTTTGATTTTGAAAAGAGTTAAATTGATTTGAAATTCTAATAGCACCATTTATAGCTTCGGCACTCTGGTGCATAAATGATGAAAAATTCTTTTTGTAATAGTAATTTAGCATTAATTGAAAAGATTAATTTTTTTCAAGAAACCAAAAATCATTTATTTTTTTAAGCTAAAATTTAAAGGCTTATAATATCTCAAAACCCTCAAAACCAACATTGCTCAATACCAACTTAAAATTCGTTTTCCCGTAAAATCCCTATAACTACCCCCAGCATTTTTAAATCCAAAAACGTATAATATCTTCTCCAAAAACCCTCGCCCACGGATACCCCATAGCAAAGCCCTACCAAAGCCATAGATACTGTATTAAATTGTAAGAAAATGGCTCTTTTTTCCTACAAATTAGAAAATAGTAGAAAATGCGCAGAAATGAGCAATCAAAATACCGATTAAATATGGAAAATAATAACGGTATATCTACTAAAAATTCTAACCTCAATAACCATTACTAACTACTCACTACTAAAAAATACCAATAAAAAAGACTACTTTTGCACCCACCAAAAAATAATTCACAGAAAAGATTATGAAAAAGACATTCGACGTACTGATAGAAATCCCCAAAGGAAGCCGCAACAAATATGAATACGATTTTGAACTAAAGAAAATTCGTTTTGACCGTATGCTCTTTAGCAGCATGATGTATCCTGCAGACTATGGTTTTATTCCCGAAACCTTAGCGCTGGATGGCGATCCGCTAGATGTACTGGTTTTAGGAGGCGAGCCAACTTTCCCTATGTGTGTTATGGAAGTGAAGCCAATTGGCGTTTTCCACATGGCAGACGAAAAAGGCCAAGATGAAAAAATTATCTGTGTTCCTATTTCAGATCCTATTTGGAGCACCTTAAATGATCTGTCAGATATAAACCCTCATTTGGTACGTGAAATTGAACATTTCTTTCAAGTTTATAAAGACCTAGAAAAGAAACGCGTAGATGTTGGTGGTTGGGGCGATGCCGCAGAAGCTACTGAAATTTACAATCAATGTATTAAGCGTTATGCCGATACTCCTGAAGTTCACGGACATTTTAGTATTTAAATAGTACAAATACCGGCATAAAACTTATTGTAGTCTTTCCAGCTATATAGCTATAACATAGAATGGTACAACGCTTTTTAAAAGGCCGTATTGTTCTATGTTATTTTACTGTTTCGTATCCCAATCCATTTCCCTATTTTTGCAATCGCATTTTTAACAACCAACTTTAATTTAAAATTATATGGAATCAATGATGATTTATGCGCCAATAGCGATGGCGATTGTAGGCTTGCTTTTTATGGCCGTTAAACGTTCTTGGGTATTAAAACAAAATTCAGGGGACGGTAAAATGAAAGAAATTAGCGACCACATCTACGAAGGTGCTTTAGCGTTTCTAAATGCCGAATACAGATTATTAGCGGTGTTTGTTCTTGTAGTGAGCGTTGCTTTGGCATTTGTATCATACGTGGTCCCCACAACACATATCTTAATTGTAATTGCTTTTATTTTCGGAGCATTTTTCTCGGCCTTAGCTGGAAATATGGGGATGAAAATAGCGACCAAAACAAATGTTCGTACAACACAAGCTGCGCGTACAAGCTTGCCAGAAGCACTAAAAATATCTTTTGGTGGTGGTACCGTAATGGGGTTGGGTGTTGCAGGTTTAGCCGTTTTAGGTCTTACCTTGTTTTTTATCATCTTCTTTCACGTTTTTATGAATGGGGTTTGGGAGCCAACTACTATAGATGGAGTTACCTTGGCGCCTCAGGAACTTATGACCATTGTTCTTGAAACATTAGCTGGCTTTTCACTTGGAGCAGAATCTATTGCACTATTTGCAAGAGTTGGTGGGGGTATTTATACGAAAGCTGCCGACGTAGGTGCCGACTTAGTAGGAAAAGTTGAAGCAGGAATTCCAGAAGACGATCCTCGTAACCCGGCAACTATCGCCGATAACGTTGGAGATAACGTAGGAGACGTTGCAGGAATGGGTGCCGATTTATTCGGTAGCTACGTAGCAACGGTATTGGCCGCTATGGTTTTAGGGAATTACGTAATTAAAGATATGGGCGGTGCAATAACCGATGCTTTTGGTGGTATTGGCCCAATATTATTGCCAATGGCCATTGCAGGAGTGGGTATTATTATTTCTGTAATAGGTACAACCTTGGTGAAAATAAAAAATAATGATGCAAAGGAAGCTCAAGTTATGGGCGCCTTAAATATTGGTAACTGGGTTTCAATTATATTGGTAGCTATTTCGTGTTTTGCGCTAGTAAAATGGATGCTTCCCGAAACTATGAATATGAGTTTCTTCGGTGAAGGGCTACAAGAAATTTCATCTATGAGAGTGTTTTATGCCACCTTGGTTGGCTTGGTAGTGGGCGCTGGAATTTCATCGGTTACCGAATATTACACGGGTCTAGGTAAAAAACCAATTCTTAAAATTGTACAACAATCTTCTACTGGAGCAGGAACAAACATTATTGCAGGTTTAGCTACTGGAATGATTTCTACCTTTCCTTCAGTAATACTTTTTGCAGGTGCTATTTGGGCTTCGTATGCACTGGCTGGTTTTTACGGAGTTGCGCTTGCAGCTTCTGCTATGATGGCTACAACAGCTATGCAACTTGCTATAGACGCGTTCGGACCAATTAGCGATAATGCAGGTGGAATTGCCGAAATGAGCGAACAAGACCCAATTGTACGTGAACGTACCGATATTTTAGATTCTGTAGGTAATACTACGGCTGCAACAGGTAAAGGCTTTGCCATTGCTTCGGCGGCATTAACATCATTGGCGCTTTTTGCTGCCTACGTAACTTTTACAGGAATTGACGGAATTAATATTTTTAAAGCTCCCGTACTGGCCATGCTTTTTGTAGGTGGGATGATTCCCGTTGTATTTTCGGCAATGGCAATGAATGCCGTAGGTAAAGCTGCCATGCAAATGGTTAATGAAGTAAGACGTCAGTTCCGTGAAATTCCTGGAATTATGGAAGGTACGGGCAAGCCAGAATACGATAAATGTGTGGCAATTTCAACGAAAGCATCGTTAAGAGAAATGTTGTTACCAGGTATTATGACAATTGGTTTTCCTATTGTTATCGCCTTTGTACCTATGATTTTTGGAATGAACAATATGGCTATCGCCGAAATGCTCGGAGGTTATATGGCAGGGGTAACCGTAAGTGGTGTACTTTGGGCTATTTTCCAAAATAACGCTGGTGGCGCTTGGGATAATGCTAAAAAATCTTTTGAAGCAGGTGTTATGATCGATGGCAAAATGACCTACAAAGGTAGTGATGCGCACAAGGCTGCTGTAACTGGCGATACCGTTGGTGATCCTTTTAAAGATACTTCTGGACCGTCTATGAATATCTTAATTAAACTTACCTGCCTAATCGGACTTGTTATTGCGCCTATTCTCGGTGGCCATACCAATACCGTAACGGCTGCGGAAACTACTACGGAGGAAGTTTACTTTATTGATGCCGAAGGAAACAAAACTGTTTTAACCGAAAAGCAAATTCAATATATTGAAACTGGAAGCACAATTGTTGAAGGTGAAAATCTTAAAGATAAAACTGAAACTGTAGTTGAAATGTTGAAAAACGATAACAACAATCAAGTAACCGCCAATGTAACCATCACAAAAACCGTTAATGGCGAAGAAACAGTTGAAACCAAAACCTTCACCGGTACCGAAGAAGAAGTTCGAGCCCAACTAAAGGATGTTGAAGGAATGAAAATAAAAATAAAGGATAAAGAATAACGATAAATTCGTATTTCTATTTAACTCAATCCCCAATGGTTTTCAAAACCGTTGGGGGTTTTTTTTAATATAAATTCCGCGCCCTTTATCACTCGGCCACCTGTCATCGGGCACCCATCCAGGGTCATTCAACAGCAGCACCATTTTACATTATATTGTAAAAAATTATTCACAATTTTTATTATCTTGGCACTGCTATGAACTACCACGATATTGTTACTTTGGCAATCGCCTTTGGTTTAGGGATGCTTGTGGGTCTGCAAAGACAAAAAAGCGACCATGAAATGGCGGGAGTCCGAACGTTTACCCTAATTTCTATTATGGGCGTAGTTTCGGCTTTTTTAGCACGCGACTTTAACAATCCTTTTATTCTTCCAGTCCTCGGTCTGTGTCTAACTGCTTTGCTGGTTACTGCCAATATTATAAAGCTGAAAAAACTAAACGAAACCGATATTGGTCAAACCACCGAGGTAGCCGCATTGCTTATGTTTGCCGTGGGAGCTTATTTGGTAATGGGCGATCGGGTTATTGCGGTTATTGTTGGAGGTTCTATGGCCATACTGCTTTATTTAAAGGAACACCTCCACAGTTTTATTGAAAAACTCAGCGAAAAAGACCTTGCGGCTATTATGACGTTTGCCGGAATATCTTTAATAATTCTTCCACTTTTGCCGGATAAAACTTACGGTCCACTGGATGTGCTAAACCCGCGGAATATTTGGTTAATGGTTACTTTAATAGTTGGTATTAGCGTGGTAGGCTACTTTATCTATAAATTTGTAGGTAAGAAAGTAGGCATTATTTCAAATGGAATTTTAGGTGGCCTCATCAGCAGTACGGCTACAACTGTAAGCTACGCCAGAAAGACCACAGATAACACTTCAATAAGTAAAATGGCTGCTTTTGTTATTACTGCTGCCTCTGCTGTAGCCTTGGTGCGAGTTTTAATTGAAGTTAGCGTAGTTATTCCCAGCAAACTGCCTGAGCTGCTATTACCGCTGCTTACTGTTTTGGTATTAATGGTATTGCTTTGTGTAGGTTTGTTTTATATAATCACCAAAAATGGAACGGATGATAAAATGCCCGAACCTGAAAATCCAGCTCAGTTTAAAAGCGCATTGATTTTCGGACTACTTTACGGCGCTATTTTATTGGCAGTTGCATTTACCAAACAAGAGTTCGGGAAAGAAGCACTGTATGTGGTCGCTATAATTAGCGGGCTTACCGATGTAGATGCAATTACCCTGTCTCTATCGCAAATGATGAAAGTTGAAGGCCTGAATACCGCTACAGGCTGGCGACTTATTTTGTTGGCATCGCTTTCCAATTTATTGTTTAAGGGAATTATGGCAGCCGTTCTCGGTACACGGCAATTGGCAAAATGGGTGGGAATTTCTTTTGGAATTACTATTGTTTTTGGATTATTGTTGATGATGCTCTGGCCCGAGAACTGGCATTTTTAAAGTGTAACCCACTTGCAAAGATTAGGTGTACGTTCAATGCCAATCACAAACTTTAACTATGTTCAAAAAAGACCCAATTCAAATTATCACTTTCCGGAGCTATGGTACGTCAAACCATTTGTATGTAAAAGGTCGGGCTATTGAAGATGAAAACATAGATCATTCCAAGACTGGCGTTTTTAATTTACTTTGGAATAGTTGGAAACGCTTTGAAACGGATAAAGTAACAAACACGAAACTTTTACTCACCCTTCCCGATGGAAGAAGCATTGAAACCACTACAGATTCGCAAGGTTATTTTTTAATAGATACCACAATTAAAAATTTACTTCCGCTTACCGATAAAGAGGGGTGGCTACATTATTCCATTTCGTTTGTCGATAAAAATTTAAGTCGAAAAATTCAACGTAAAAATAATTTTAAAGGCGAAGTATTAATCCCTTCAACGGAAGTGAAATACGGAATAATTAGCGATATAGACGACACAATTATGCACACCGGACTCACGTCTCGGTTAAAATGGCAGGTGGTTAAAAACACAATTTTTAAAAGAGCCGAAAAACGAATTCCACTAAAAGGAGCTGCAGCATTGTATGAAAAATTACACGATGGTAAATCGGGTAATGAGTGTAACCCAATATTTTATGTAAGCCACGGCCCGTGGAATCTATACAGTTATTTAGAAATATTCTTGCAAAAGAATAATTTTATAAAAGGACCAATATTGCTTCGCGATTTTGTAAATCCGTTCGTAAAACTATTCGCGCCAAAAGCTACAGATGGGGAAAAGCCGCAAAAGCAAAAGGAAATTATAAATATTCTAAAAACATATCCGCAATTGCCCTTTATTTTAATTGGCGATAGCGGCGAACACGACCCAGATATTTATATAGAAATTGCCGAAGACCACCCCGAACGCATTCTTGCAATCTACTTGCGAAATGTAAAACACAAACGCAAAATGCTTCGTGTAAAAGGCCTTTTTAAAACCTTTGAAACCGTACCAGTATTATTAGTTGAAGATAGCGAAGCCGCTATAGCCCATGCCAAAGAAAACAATTTTATTTAGAAAAGAAATTCGTGTGAAAAGATTCTTTTATCATTCTGATTCTTGAATACTTTTCTTTTTAAAATATCTATAAATTGCCAACTGCGACTGCACTTCAGGCTTAGAATTTCTTACATATTCATTCTTTTGATCGGCATCTACAATGCGGGCTTTTACGTTGTCTGCCAGTTCAATATTTAGTAAATCGCGAATGGTTTTTTTGTGGTCTTTATCCAAAATTGGTGTTACCACCTCAATTCTGTGCGTTAGGTTTCGCGTCATCCAATCTGCCGAGCCCACAAATATTTTTTCGTCTCCATCATTTCCGAATAAATATACCCGTCCGTGTTCAAGAAAACGATCTACAATGCTGGTAATATAAATGTTTTCGCTTTGGCCTTTAATTCCGGGTACCAGAGAACAAATACCCCTAATAAGCAATCTAACTTCTACGCCCGCATTGCTGGCTTTGTAAAGTTCTTTTATCATTCCTTTATCTTGCAGGCTGTTCATTTTTAAAACAATAAGTCCTTTTTTACCTGCATTTGCCAAGGCTATTTCTTTTTCTACCAGTGCAGTAAACCGTTCGCGCGTAGTAAATGGAGAGATGAGTAAATGTTTTGCTTTTGGTACTATTACATCGCGCTCCAAAACCATAAACACACGTTTTAAATCGTTGGTTATTTTTTTGTGACTAGTCATTAATCCAAAATCGGTGTAAAGTTTTGCCGTGTTTTCATTAAAATTTCCAGTGGCAATATATGCGTAGCGCTTTGTTTTTCCATCCAATTCCCGTTCAAAATATAAAATTTTTGAATGTACTTTAATATCAGGATAACTGTAAATAACCTTTGCCCCATTTTCCCTAAAAATTGCACCCCACTTTAAATTGTTATGTTCGTCAAAACGAGCTTTTACTTCAATAAAAATGGTAACATCCTTTCCGTTTTTGGCGGCTAAAGCAATGGCATCGTTTAAATCGGAATCGTCTGCTGCGCGGTAAATGGTCATCTTTATCGTTTTCACCAGCGGATCGATAGCAGCCTCCTGCATCAATTTTATTACTGGCTTAAAACTCTGATATGGATAATGCAGCAGTTGGTCTTTTTTATCAATTAAGTTAAAAATAGAATCGCAATTTGCTAAATCCGGATGCGGCAAGGGCGGCAATTTTTGGTTGCTAAAGTCTTTTTTCGTCGGATTTGGAAATTGCATAAAATCCTTAAAGTTATGATAGCGCCCGCCTAAAATTACGTCGGTGTGGTTTACATCAAGTGCTTTCTTTAAAATTTCCCGGAACTCCTGTGGCATCTCCGGGTCTATTAAAGCTCTTGTAGCTTGGCCGGTATCTCTTTTTGGAAGTGCGGCCTTTATTTTTTCCATCAAATTTCCTGAAAATTCATCTTCAATATACAATTCAGCATCGCGCGAAATTTTGATAGAATAAAAATCTAAGGCTTGTTCTTTTGTAAATTCCCTTTTTAAATTGAATTTTAAAATATCGTCTATAAAAGTGATATAAAACGCCGTTTTATCTTTGGACGGAAATACAAAAAATCGCGGTTCGGTATCGGGAATTTCTACCATTAAAAATTCGTCTTTGGTAGTCTGGGCGGCTAAATACAGCCTTTCATTCTTTACAAAAACCGATTGCGTTTGGGTACAAGGGTTACAGCTTATTTCGGTAATTTCCTTTAGCTGCTCTTCAAAATAGGCCGTAGCTATTTCTTTTTGTTCTTCTGAAAAGTTTTCATGGCGAATTAAATGAATTCCTTCCGAAGCCAATTGAGGAATAATTTCATTATTAAAAATGTGTCCGTATTGGTTTTGTTGAATATCTACCTGCGCTTTTATTTCCTTTAAAACCTTATTGGGTTTGGTTATAAGCTTTTTTCGGAGTGGTTTTTCTAAGTCTTTGATCTGCCGAATATCTGAAACGCGAACCCGAAAAAATTCGTCTAAATTAGACGAAAAAATCGCTAAGAATTTAATGCGTTCATAAAGCGGGTTTCGTTCGTCTTCCGCTTCCTGTAAAACTCGATGATTAAAGCGCAACCAAGAAAGATCGCGGTGATAAAATTTAGTGTTGTAGAGTGATGCCATAGTCTGTACGGCAAATTACTGGAATTAGTAATAGAATACTGTAAGGGAAACGTTAAAAGACATTTACAAATGGGCATAAAAAAACCCCGCCATAATTGACGAGGAATTTTTTAAAAACAAACAAGCTGAAAATTATAATTTAGAGAACTTTAAAGTTATATCTGTTGTCGATTCCATTTGAACGCCACCTTGTGAAAGTGTTTCTACTGATATGCCATTCAACACTAAGTTGCTGTCTGTTAATTCTACAATAGTCATAACGTCTGTATCGCCATTACTGGTTAATGAAAACTGATCGCCGTCTATACTCCAAGTGCTGGTCTCAAGAAAGTTGATATCTTCAAGATTTACAGTATTGGTTTGCCCGTCTATGGTAGTAACCAATTCTACTTTATAACTTCCCTCAGATGTTATATTATTTGGGTTGGCAGTAATGGTTATTGTGTAATCAAGATCGTAGCCTGTTCCTACAAATTCCATAGTCGTCGTTTCTCCATTCGCAACGCTAGTTTGTACGCCTGTATAATTTACTTCAGTGCCTTTCCAAACGCCAACGATGTTATCGTTATTAGCGGCAGATGAACTGTCGTCATCGCTTGAACAAGAAATAGTTAATGAAATAAATGCTGTAAATAAGAATAATTTAAAAATCTTCATTTGTGATGTTTTACGTGTTAATAAAAAGTTAAAGCGCGCAAGGTATAACTTTTATCAAACGTAGCAATGAAGTGTTTATATTTTTAAAATAGTCCGTGAAGTTCTGCATCAATTTTATTGATAACTTCTCCCAAATGCTCGGGATCGTCAACAAAATTAATATTGTCAACATCAAAAATTATCAGATTTCCTTTGTCGTACCCATGGATCCAAGCTTCGTAGCGCTCGTTCAATCGGCTGAGGTAATCAATGCTGATAGAGTTTTCGTAATCGCGCCCGCGTTTGTGTATTTGGTTTACCAAATTAGGAATACTGCTGCGCAAGTAAATGAGCAAATCCGGACCTTCGGTTACGCTTTCCATCAGTTCAAAAAGCGAACGGTAGTTTTCAAAATCACGATTCGTCATTAGCCCCATGGCATGTAAATTAGGTGCGAAAATATAGGCGTCTTCATAGATTGTTCTATCTTGGATTACCGACTTGCCTTTTTCACGAATATCGAGAATCTGACGGAAACGACTGTTCAAAAAATAAATTTGCAGGTTGAACGACCAACGCTCCATTTGGTTGTAAAAATCGTCCAAATACGGGTTGTCTTCCACGTCCTCATAATGGGCTTGCCATTTGTAATGTTTAGACAATAAACGAGTAAGGGTAGTTTTTCCAGAACCTATGTTTCCTGCAATTGCAACGTGCATAACTGTTATTTCTTTGGGATGGTTAGTTTAAAAGTGTGCAAATTTTCGCCGTCATAAATATACAGGAAATCATTGCTAAGCTGCAAGTCTTTAATGCTAATTTCGGGCAATTTCAACCTAACAGTGTTATGGGTAATTTCGTTGTTGCGCTTCGCAAAATCGGGGAGATAGTGCAGTTGGTTTTCTTTTAGGGCTATTACATTTTCATTCTGTTGAACTATACGTTCATAACCTTCTGAAGGTGCTTCATTTAAAATGCTTCCATAAATATTGAAGGCGCGTAATTTCTTTTCGGTTAATGTGAAACAATAATTAAAATTGCTGGCTTGCGAGAGTAATTTTCCCGGAAACGGTTGCGATACCACCGTCTGCAATTTTGATCCGTAATTGTAAAGTTCAAGCTGTTGGGTATCAACATTAAATAGCCAAAGACTGTTATTGCCAGCATTTGTAGCAGTACTCACATTTAAAAATTGCGGTAGGTTGTTGAAGTTGATACGCTGTATTTCACTTAATTTATTGTCCAATAAAACCACCGTATTGGTATCCTGAAAAAACACAACCACCTTCAACGGATTTATAATATCTACCGAAGTAATTCGCCCCAATTGTAAATCGTTAAATAGAAAATTTCCGTCCGGCCCTTGTTTATTAATTACACGATCTTTAATAAAATAGGTGTTCTTGTAATTGTCAATGCCAATAAACCTATCAGCCACAAGTGGCGCCTTGCTTTCGGGAGCGATGCTTTGCGCTACACCAATTTGAGCGATAATTAAAAATAGAAGAAGTAACGATTTCATACGTGTGGCAAGTTACAAAATGTGAGCCAACTCTTAAACGCAAACTTTGAACAGAGATTATTCACGCCAAATAATACGGCAACTGCCCTATTTAAAATTAAAAATAGTAGCTGTTATTTTATAATGTAAAAACTAAGTTCAACATTATGAAAAATCTAAGCTGCATTATTGCATTCCTTTTCACGAGTTTATTATTCGCGCAAAATCAATACAGTACCGGGATGGTATGGGACGAAGAATCCTATCGGAGTATTCCGTACAAAGTACAATTTACCGCAAGTACTTACGACGATTTGCCTAGCGCGTATTCCTTGGAAAAGTATGTGCCCATTCCCGGCGATCAGGGCCAATTTGGTACTTGTGTTGCCTATGCGGCGGCCTATGGCTTGCGTACTACAATGCTCGCAAAAGATTACAACATAACCGACAAACAAAAAATAACCCAGGCAGCTCTTTCCCCTTCTTTTGTGTATTACGCAATTAAAAGAGAAGAAGATGTAAATTGCCAAATGGGAACCAATCCAAAATTGGGAATGGAGGCTTTAAAAGTACTCGGGGTTCCTACCTTAAAAACAGTGCCTTACCAATGCAATCCCCGCATAAGCCAAGCGGCTCAAATGGAAGCTATAGACTATCGGATTAGAGACTATCAAACCTTGTTTTTTTATGATGAACAAGCACCGATGGTAAGGGTAAACGCCACTAAAAAAGCATTGTCTGAAGGCTATCCCGTATTAATAGGTATGAAATTACCTGAAAGTTTTTTTACATCTAAAAAAGTGTGGCGTACCGTACCTAGCGATGAAGGAACACAGGCTAAAAAACACGGCCAACACGCCATGGTAGCTGTTGGCTACGACGATAATTACGAAGGGGGCTGTTTTAGAGTACTAAACAGTTGGAGCACCCAATGGGGCGATGGCGGATTTATCTGGATTCCGTACGATGTGTACGATAAATGGTGCTTGGGCGCCTTGCAACCATATAGTTATTTTAAGAAAAAAGAAGATGACGTTAAACCAAAACCAGACCCTAAGCCAGAGCCTAAACCTGAACCCAAACCAGACCCAAACCCTATAGCTGCAAAACTACCTGAGGGCAGCCTTCGTTTTGAACAAAACAACGGACAGCCAATGCCGGTTACCCGTATTTCAACAAGAAACCTTGTAGTAGAAGACGATGTTGAAGGAGAAGATTTGGTTGCGTATAGAATGACGCAAGGGTATCCCAGCAACACGCGTTTCCGGTTTTATCTAAAAAATGTAAATGAAGGTTACATCTATGCTTTTGCAACAGATCTTTCACAAAAAATCAATAAAATTTTACCATTTAGCGACGGCATGTCGCCGCTCATTGGTGCTAATTCAGAATTTGCTTTTCCCAGTGAAAAGAAGGTGATAAAAATGGACAGCAATCCTGGAACCGATTATTTGCTAATACTTTTCAGCCAAGAAGAATTGAACCAAGCAGAATTACTTCAGAAAATGCAACAGACTAACGGCGGCCTTACTTCAAAAATAAAAGCAGCATTAGGCGATAAATTGATAGATAAACATATGGTTCAATACGCTTCTGGCGAACTAGGTTTTAAGGTTAAAGATGGTGCAAAAGGTTACGTAGTGCCGCTAATGGTAGAAATAACACATTTATAATATGAAAAAGCTATTTACAATATTTATCCTTCTTCTCATTGTGCTAAATCTGCAAGCACAGGATTCGCGCATCGCTATACAATCTGCTCACAGCGGTTATGTAACCAAAATGCTTTTTGACAATCCTCGAAACCTTGTTATTAGTTATGGAAGTTTTGACGATAAAACCTTAAAGTTTTGGGACAAAACAACGGGTATCTTACTAAAAACCATTGATATTCCTGAGCACGCGAGAGATTTAACTTTGGATGATATTTCAGGAAAAACATACGTGGCTACAAAAAATGAATTTATTGTTTACGACAATACAACTTTAAATGAAGTAAAACGATTTCCTTCAAAGGAAGAAATTCAAAACGTAGCATTTCGGAAGGCAGATAATTTGGTGTATTACCTAACAGGAGATTTTGATGATATTGCATTGAATACATTCAATCCAGTTACAGGCGCAATGCAAAAAACAGATGGCGCAACGTTTCCTAATCCACAAGCGGGTGGAATGGAATTTTTGGGTAACGACGAATATATCTGGTTTAAAAGCGGTACCCGAAATCATCAATTTTACGAAATAAATAGTAAGAGCTATGGCGAATTATACGTGCCGCCAAGTGCATTTTTTAAAAATCTGGATCAGATTTATACGGTTGTGGTTGATGAAACACATCTAAAAGTAATTCGATTTAGTGCCACTACTTCGCAACCGCTTTGGGAAAAAATAGTAGTGGTTGAAAAAAATACAAACCGTGCCCTTAAAAATTTTACGGGCAATATTGCAATTTCCGAAGAAAGCAATAGTCTTTGGGTTTCCTATTTAAAAACGCCTATCATTGAACTTAATGCGGCTACTGGAGAAGTAAAAGGTGTAATTTACAATAACCTGAACAAAGGAAAACTTATAGCGGATAAGGATTTTGTGTATGTTTATGAAAACGACGAATGGTTTGGTCAAGGAAATTATAAAAAATACAAACGCTATTCCAACAATCCGGTGGCGCATTTTGGGTCTGAAGTGCTAAATTCGCAGAACATTATTTTTTCAGAAACAGATAATGCCGTTAGTTTGTTTACTTCAGACATTAACGGAAAAATTCACTCTTTGTTAAGTAATAACGCCACCACTCAACTAACCAAATACGATCCTAATTACACTTCTAAATACTCGCTGTATGGCGACATATCGGTTAATAAAGAAGGCAATCTTGCATACTACATTACCCGAAATGATACCGAAGGAATTAAGCAATTTGTACCTGGAATAAAAGATAGTTTTACAACACTTACTACAGATTTTGATAAGAGTTCAAATACAGCACATTTCAACCCAAACAGTAAATTATTAGGATATGTAAAACAAAATACCTTGTATATTCTTGATGTTGAAAGTAAGCAGCAGCTAGCAGAAATTCCTTTCACAAATGTTCGAAAAGCCGAACAGGCGTATTTAGATATATCGCCCAACGGAAAGGGTGTAGCCGTTGGTTTAAGCGACGAAATTGTTTTTGATCATGAATATATAGATAGGCTGGATTACTTTAATCTGGAAACAAAAAAGCTTGCGTGGAGCAAACCCAATAGCTATCGGACTATGTATCATATAAAGGATGGCGAACAATTATTAGCAATAAACCTCAATACAAAAACCGCCGATATTTTTAATACTGCTACTGGTCAATTAGTAAAAAGTTTTCCAATTCCGCAGGCGGATTATAACGCAGAGTTTGCCATCAATCCCAGTAAAACCAAATTAATTTTTTTTAATAAGGAAATGGGCACCAAAATTTACAATATAACTACAGGTAAATTAGAAAACGAAAGTAAAAATTTTAAAGATCTTTATTATGCGGGTGTGGCGTTTGTAAACGATAATGTTTACGCCCAAGCATCTGATGGTTCTATTAAATTTTTCAACGTAAATAGCGCCAATGAAATATTAAGATTGATACTTTTTTTAGACGGAGAGTGGATTGCGCATACCCCCGAAGGATTGTTTGAAGGTTCACAAAACGCTTGGAATAGAGTTGCGTTTGTACGAGGTCGCGAAACTATTCCTCTAGACCAAGTGTTTGATAAATTTTATACACCAAGGCTTTTGTTTAGCACGCTGCAAGGTGAAAAAATTAACAAACCCACTATAGATATTGATAAAATTAAGAATCCGCCACTGGTTACGATAATGTATTCTGAAGGTGCACGGAACCTAACAGTTGAAGATGCAGTAGCAGTGGTAAAAACTGAAAATCCTTCGGCTAAAATTACGGTTGAAGGTTTTGCAAAAGGCGATAAAATTTCGGAGGTAAGATTGTATCACAACAATAAATTGGTTTCAAACAATACTCGAAATCTCACAGTTGAAGACGATGCTCCCGCAGAGACAAAAAAAGTTTTTAATCTTACTTTATTGGAAGGTGAAAACAGCTTCCGTGCCGTTGCTTTAAACAGTCAGAATACCGAAAGTGCCCCGCAGGAAATTTCGGTAGAATATATTCCAAAAAAGGAGGAAATTATAAAACCCGCCGGAATCCAACTGCATTTAATGGTTGTGGGAATTGACAATTACAAAAACCCAAAGTACAACCTAAATTATGCTGTTGCGGATGCCAATGGTTTTAAAAGTGCTGTGGACGCAGGAATGAAAACCATTACTAGCAACGTAAACAATTATTACATTAAAGACAGCGAAGCCAATAAAGATAAGATTTTGCAGACGTTTAAAGAAATTTCTTCAAAAGCAAATCCGCAAGACGTTTTCATTTTCTATTACGCCGGCCATGGAATGATGACAAGCGATGAAAATAAAACCTTTTATTTAGTCCCACACGACGTGACACAGATTTATGGAGCCGATGAATCTATTGCCCAAAAAGGAATTTCAGCAGAACTTTTAAAAGAACTTTCAGCGGCAATCCCTGCACAAAAACAACTTTATATTTTGGATGCTTGCCAAAGTGGCGGCGCATTAACTACAATTTCTTCAAGAGGGGCGGCAGAAGAAAAAGCAATTGCACAACTTGCGCGAAGTACCGGTACTCACTGGCTAACGGCAAGTGGCAGCGAACAATTTGCCACCGAATTTGATGAACTTGGCCACGGAGTATTTACATACGTTCTATTGCAGGCTTTAAGCGGAAAAGCAGATAGTGGCGATGGCAGAATAACTGTAAACGAATTGAAAGCATACTTAGAAAGTCAAGTGCCGGAAGTTTCGGGAAAGTATAGAGGTAGTGCACAATATCCTGCCAGTTTTGGCTTTGGGCAAGATTTTCCTGTTGGGGTTAAAAATTGATTTTGAATGAAATAGACGAGATTCCCAAAGGTTTTAAAAAATCTTTGGGATTTTTGCGATTCAAAATATTGTATTTTTGATAAAATTATTCATATCGAAATAATCGTACTATCACAAATCTCACGTCTCAAATCTCACATCTAAAAAATGAGAAATATTTTCCTCGGAATTATAATTGCCTTCGTTATCGTTTTCGGCCTTCGTTATTGTGAAAATAAAAAAGAAAACCGCGAAATTCTTGAAGCCAATACAGCGCTCATTCAAAAGGAATTAAAAAATGTGGGGAAACTGATTGTTACAGAAGGAAGCTACGCACAAGTTTTTAGTTATCGAGACAGCAAGGATTTGTTTTACGGACTTACCTATGCCAATAAACGGGCTTTGGTTGTGGTTAATGCAAAAGCTACGATTGCGTATGATTTAAGTAAAGTTAAAACGGAAATAGATGAAACCGCAAAAACCGTAACCATTACAAGCATTCCCAAGCCCGAGCTCTTCATAAACCCAAATATTCAATATTACGATGTTACGCAGGATTATTTAAACCAGTTCACCGCATCAGATTATAATAAAATTAAAAGTCGGATTGAAAAATCGCTTCGCAAAAAAATTGAAGCTTCAGAATTGCGAACGAATGCTGAAAATAGATTGATTTCCGAACTTCAGAAAATTTATATATTAACCAACTCGATGGGCTGGACGTTAAAATACAATTCCACAGTAGTGGAAACCGAAGCCGAACTTCAAAAGCTGAAACTATAGCATATATTCTTTTGCATGCCCGTTATCTACCAACCACTTATTTAAATCTATATCGCCAATAATAATATTGGCAAGGTAGCGGCCGTATTTTTCCTGCTTATCTTTATACGAATTAATTATAACCTCTTTATCCAGAATCATTGAACGAACAATGTCGCGCACAACTAAACCACGCTCTCTTTCTTCACCGCGCAATTCGGGAGTGTCTATTCCGTAAAGCCTAAATTTCATTTGCTGAAAGTGGTAAAATCCTAAATCCACCATAGCAGTTACGGTGTCGCCGTCGTAAACTTTAATGATTTTTGCTTTGTATTGATACATAATTTCAATTTTTTGATTAGTATTTATAAAGCTACAAAAAACTGAAATTCAACCATTTAAAAATAATTGTTTTTTATGAAAATAATTCCCCTCCCTTTGGGAGGGGTTAGGGGTGGGTCTATAATTTCTTGCTCAAACTAAACCATCCGCCGCCGTTCATCGCCTCTAACCCGTTGCTCTTTAAAATGCCAGCGGCACTAGCACTGCGCATGCCACTAGCGCAGCAACAAATTACGGGTTTGTTCCACTTTTTAATTTCTTTCATTTTTGAAGAAATGCTTGGTAAAGGAATGTTTTTGGAACCCGGAATTGCACCGCTATCGTATTCTCCTTTACTGCGTACGTCAACAATAATGGCGCCTCTACTTTTAAATTCTTGTATTTTTCGTTTTTTGTTTCCGAATAAAAAATCAAATAGTCCCATAATATTTTTACTGCTCAGGCAGAATTTTTTAATTAATTTATTGTCGATGCGGATTTATTCCGCAACTGCTTTAATCTTTACACTTTTTATATCAATAAGTTCTAACCCACCTTCAATTAAATGCGCAACTTTTGGTCTTTCTATTTTCAAATTCAAAAGATAATTCAGTACTTCTTTTGAAAAATCTGAGTTGTTAGCCGCTACCAATTCATAAATTTCGAGTGGCAACAGCCAATCCGTTGTATGAAAATCTTCTAAAACTTTAAAGACTTGCTGAAGTTTTGTCGAATCAATTTCTTCAGCATTACGTATTCCCCGAACCTCTTTATAGAGAGAGTTTAATTCTTTTTCTCTTTCAGAAAGTTGTGGTCGGATGGTCTCGCTTTTGGCAGTGTGCGTTACCAAATTAAACGAATTATAATCTGCCGCCCCAGCAAATGCCGAAACTATTTCCTTGCCCACGGCCATATCAAAATCGCCCATATCTGGAGAAAACAATACTTCATCTTTATAGGTAACCGTGCAATCCGTAAATTGAATCAACATCAATTCGCCTCGTAGATTTCGCATTCCGGTAACATTCAAGCCTTTTACGGTTATTCCACTTTCAAATTCAAATTCAATGGGTTTTCCGTCGTAAAAATTATACGCTTGCAAATCGCGCGGGCCCATATTTTCAATGGCGAGATTTATTCCTTTCAATTTCCCCAAAGGCGAACGGAAGCCGTTGGTATGACGGCTTATGCCGTGGCCAATCACTTCTTTTTCACGGTAAGAGAGTGCTGTTTCGCCTTCGGTTTCAAAATAAACAACCTCGTTATCCTCGTTTTTTATCATTCGTGAAAAATGACCGCTAATTTGAAGTCCGGTACTAATTTCAATAGTCCCGAGCTGTTTCGATTTTATCAACTTTTTCAACCCACGCCAACCGCCTTTCCGAACGGCCATGGTGTTTGCGAATTCTTCCAAAACCTCCTGCAAATACGCAAAATCTGGCGTTACATACAATTGCGGCTGCGGTTTTGTGATGTCGAAATCTTGGTAGGCAGCGTCAATGGAGTACGGAATTTTCTTCACCTCATCCTGCATGCACCAAACGCTTTCGCCAATGGAAGAAAGCAATCCGGCGCCATAAATCTTCGGATTTTCAACCGTGCCCACCAAACCGTATTCCACGGTCCACCAATGTAGATTTCGAATCAGAGAAATTTCTGATGGTTTCACTTTTTTATTTTGAAGTACTTCAACTCGTGCTTCCGCGGCTTCAATTTTTTGCCAATGTTTTTTTTGTGAATCCGTTATGGCTCCCCCTCCCTTAGGGAGGTGGCTGGGGGGTGGGACAGGGCTTTCCTTTAAAATGGAAAGCTCGCGAACGGCTTCATACATATCAATATCGTGTGCGCTAGAAATTGCTTTTGCGCCAATTTCCCCAAAGCGGCGAAGATATTCGGCATAGTCCGGACTTGCAATAATAGGAGCGTGTCCCGCCCCTTCGTGAATAATATCGGGCGCTGGGGTGTATTCTATGTTTTCAAGTTGGCGGATATCGCTGGCAATCACAAGCACTTTATAAGCCTGAAATTCCATAAAAGCATTCGGCGGTATAAACCCGTCAACCGCAACTGCGGCCCAGCCAATTTCTTTTAAAATACGGTTCATCCCGTACATAGAGGGAATTTCATCTATGGAAATACCGGTTTTTTTTAAACCTTCAACATAACTTTCGTGCGCAACTTTGGTAAGATAATCTACGTTTTTTCGCATTACATAACGCCATACAGCTTGATTAATGGGCGTGTATTGCTCATAGTTTTGTGGTTTTATATATTGTTTTAAATGCGGTGGTAAACGGTCCAACAATTCGTTGGTTTCAATTTTGTATTCCATTGTTCAAAAATAGGTTAGACTCGGCAGGTTTCCAAAACGATAAAGAGCTAATTTTTGTATCTTGCCGATAAAAGCAAAAAACGTAGTTTTGTTTACCATTTTAAACTCATTTTGTGGCAAAATTTCATAGAATAAAAGTAAAGGACATTTATAAAGAAACTGACGATTGTTCGGTTATAACCTTTGATGTGCCGGATAAATTGGTTGAAGAATTCCACTTCCGCCAAGGGCAGCATTTAACCTTAAAAGCAGATATTAATGGCGAAGATACCCGCCGTTCGTACAGTTTGTGTTCCAGCCCCATTGATAAGGAATGGAAGGTTGCCGTGAAAACAATTCCGGAAGGCAGATTTTCAACGTTTGTAAATTCAACCTTAAAAGCTGGCGATACTTTGGAATTAATGGAGCCCAGCGGAATGTTTGGTGTGGAAATTGAACCGGAAAAAGCTAAAAACTATTTGTTTTTCGCCGCCGGAAGTGGAATTACGCCCGTACTTTCTATGATTAAAACACATTTGGCACTGGAGCCCAACGCAACTTGCAAACTGTTTTATGTGAATAGGACAGCAAAATCCATTATCTTTAAAGAAGCTTTGGAGCAGTTGCGGAACCAGTACTTTGGAAGATTGGAAATTTATTATTTTCTCACCAAAGAGCGTCGCGATATAGATCTTTTCAACGGCAGATTTGATGACGAAAAAATGCAGGTTTTAACCAAAACGTTTATCGACATTCCCGATACCAGCGAAGTGTTTTTGTGCGGACCCGAAGAAATGGTGAGCTACGTAAGCAATTATTTAATTGAAGCAGGTTTGCCGAAAAAATTGATTCATTTTGAATTATTTGTAACTGGTCTAACCGAAGAAGATAAAAAACGTGCCGAACGTTTGGCGCAACAAAATGTAGAAGGGGTTGAAGTAACCATTGTAGATGCCGGAAAGGAATTTCAATTTACAATGACAAAAGATTTTGACAATATACTCGATGCGGCTTTGGCCGCGGGTGCAGATTTACCATTTGCCTGTAAGGGCGGAGTTTGCAGCACCTGTAAATGCCAGATTTTGGAAGGCGAAGTAGAGATGAAAATAAATTACGCATTGGAAGAAAAGGAGGTAGCGCAAAATTATGTTTTAAGTTGCCAGGCCGTTCCTACTTCCGAAAAAGTAAAAGTAGATTTTGATGTATAACTAGCTTACTCCATACAGCATTAAGCTTAAAGCATAAAGTTATGAGTGAAAAAGAATTAATGAATTTAGAAGAAATTTTCGAAGCCCGCATTGCACGCGATGAAAAGATAGAGCCAAAAGATTGGATGCCGGAGAAATACCGCCAAACACATATTCGGCAAATAAGCCAGCACGCACATTCAGAAATAGTTGGGATGCTGCCCGAAGGAAATTGGATAACCCGCGCCCCAACTCTTAGACGAAAAGCTGCTTTGCTTGCAAAAGTTCAAGATGAAGCTGGCCACGGATTGTATCTGTATTCCGCTTGCGAAACCTTGGGGATTTCACGCGAGGAAATGTACGAGCAATTGCACTCCGGAAAGGCTAAATATTCTTCCATTTTCAACTATCCCACAATTACTTGGGCAGATATGGGTGCCATTGGTTGGTTGGTTGACGGTGCTGCAATTATAAATCAGGTGCCGCTTTGCAACACTTCATTTGGACCGTACGCTAGAGCAATGGTTCGCGTTTGTAAAGAAGAAAGTTTCCACCAGCGCCAAGGATATGAAATTATGCTCACCCTTTGCCGCGGCACTGAAGAGCAAAAAGCAATGGCGCAAGATGCGCTCAACCGTTGGTGGTGGCCAAGTTTAATGATGTTAGGCCCGACAGATGCAGAATCAGTACATACAGAGCAATCCATGAAATGGAAGCTGAAACGCAAAAGTAATGACGAATTGCGCCAACAGTTTATAGACCAAACGGTACCGCAAGCCGATATTCTCGGAATTACCATTCCCGATCCCGATTTAAAATGGAACAAAGAAACTGGCCATTACGACTTTGGTGAAATTGATTGGGATGAATTCTGGCAAGTTGTAAAAGGCCACGGACCCTGCAATAAAGAAAGAATGAGCGCCAGAGTGAATGCTTGGAACAATGGCGAATGGGTGCGCGACGCCGCAATGGCACACGCCGAAAAAAAAGAAAAAAGAAAAATAGCAAAAGCAAGTTGAAATAGATGTGAGACGTGAGATATTAGACGTGAGAAAAGTGTCTAAATCTCACATCTCACATCTCAAATCTAATATCTCATGTCTGAAAAGAAAAACTGGCCCCTTTGGGAAATATTTGTCCGCAGTAAAAACGGACTGGAGCACCGTCACTTCGGAAGCCTTCACGCTGCCGACGCCGAAATGGCTCTGGAAAACGCCCGCGATGTTTACACACGTAGAAATGAAGGTGTAAGTATTTGGGTGGTGGAAAGCAAAAACATTACCGCTTCCAATCCAGATCACAATGGCGAAATGTTTGAGCCCGCACAGGATAAAATTTACCGCCATCCCACCTTTTATGATTTGCCGGATGAGGTGAAGCATATGTAGAGGGAAATCGAAATCTAAACTGAAATCGAAAAATGAAAAGTTATAATTTAGACAATCGGTTTGAAGATTTCGCCGCTTCGATTGTTGTAATTTTTAAGATGCCACCAAAATCCTATGCTGCCGATTATCTCGCTAAACAACTTATAAGATCTGCCTGTTCATCTGCTTTAAATTTCGGAGAATTTGAAGGCGCAGGTTCGGATAAAGATAGAGCTAATAAATTAAGGATTACATTAAAAGAATTACGAGAGTCACTGAGAAATATTAATATTCAAATTAAAGCGATTCTCATTAATTCTAATAATATTGCAGCAATAAGAAATGAAAATGACGAACTTATAAGAATTGTTGTTTCACTTCTCAAAAAATATAGCTAATGTTTTCGATTTCGATTTGAGTTTCGATTTCGATTTTTATAAATACTAAATGAAAGATTTATACTATTACATCCTAACAATAGCCGACAATTCCCTAATCCTCGCACAGCGATTGGGCGAACTTTGCGGTCACGGCCCAAGTTTGGAAACCGATATTGCACTTACTAATATTTCGTTGGATTTATTGGGGCAAACGCGAAGTTATTATCAATATGCGGCAAAGCTAACTGGCGACGGAAAAACAGAAGATGATATCGCTTTTCTTCGAATTGAACGCGAATACAAAAATTGTTTGCTCGTTGAACAGCCCAATACACATTTTGGATATGTAATTGGGCGCCAATTCCTGTTTGATGTTTACCATTTTATGTTATTGGAAAAGCTTCAGAATAGCCCAGACGAAACTTTGGCCGCAATTGCTAAAAAAAGTATTAAAGAAGTAAGTTACCACAAACGATTTTCATCAGATTGGGTAAAACGTTTAGGCGACGGAACTGAAGAGAGCAATCAAAAGATGCAGGAAGCAATTGACGATCTGTGGCGATTTACGGATGAACTTTTTTTTATGACAGAAGCAGAAACCGAAATGGCGAAGAAAGGAGTTGGCGTAGATGTTTCCACTTTTAAAGAAAAATATTACGAAGAAGTTTCTGAAGTTTTAAAAGAAGCAACACTGGCAATTCCCGAAAATAAATATTTCACCAAAGGCGGAAAAGAAGGCGTTCACACGGAGCACATGGGCTATATTTTGGCCGATTTGCAATATATGCAGCGCACATATCCAAATATGCAATGGTAAAAGATTTACGATTTTTGATTGCCGATTTCAGAAGTAAAAAAGTTCAAAAATCAAAAATCGTTAATCAGCAATCGTTAATAAATTATGACACTTACAGAAGAACCAAACATACAAGAAAATTTAATTTCAGTTCTGAAAACCGTTTCAGACCCTGAGATTCCTGTGCTTTCGGTTTTGGATTTGGGTGTAATTCGCGAAGCTGTTGAAGTGAATGGAAACGTTCAAATAAAACTTACACCCACCTATTCCGGGTGCCCAGCAATGGATGTTATTGCAGACGATTTAAAAGCTGCTTTTTCTAAAATAGGAAAAAAGACAGAAGTTGAATTGGTGCTTTCCCCAGCGTGGTCCACGGATTGGATTAGTGAAGAAGGGCTTCAGAAAATGGAGGAATACGGTATTGCGCGTCCGCTTTCAGAGTCGCACGATAAAGATGTTTTGTTGGGCGATAAAAAATTGGTAAAATGCCCGCAATGCGGAAGTACAAGCACACATTTAGTGAGTCAATTTGGTTCAACAGCCTGTAAAGCACTGTTTAAATGTGACGATTGCCACGAACCGTTTGATTATTTTAAATGTTTGAAATAAATTTCTAAATGTCACCCTGAGCGCAGTCGAAGGGTTTATTAAACCTATAAAAAGTGAATAAAAGCATAACCACCCAAATAGAAAATAAAGTAGCTACATTAACCCTTAATCGCCCCGAAGTTTTTAACAGCTTCAATCGCGAAATGGCGCTGTTGCTTCAAGATGAATTGGACAATTGTGAAAAAAATCCAGAAGTCCGCGCTATAATTATCATCGGCAGCGGAAAAGCGTTTTGTGCAGGGCAGGATTTAAAGGAAGTAACTTCCCCCGAATTAAATCCAGGTTTTAAAAAAATTCTCGAAGAACATTACAATCCAATTATTCAAAGAATTCGGAATATTGAAAAGCCAATTATTGGCGCAATCAATGGAGTTGCGGCTGGAGCAGGTGCAAATATTGCCTTAGCTTGCGATGTGGTAATTGCTTCCGAAAATGCAAGTTTTATTCAGGCATTCAGTAAAATCGGTTTGGTGCCGGACAGCGCGGGAACCTTCTTTTTACCGCGATTGATCGGTTTTCAAAAGGCTTCGGCGTTAATGATGCTGGGCGACAAAGTTTCTGCCCAAGATGCTGAAAAGCTTGGAATGGTTTACAAAGTTGTCTCCTCAGAGAACTTTTCAGAAGAAGTAAAAATCATTGCAAATACGATGGCGAATATGCCAACAAAAGCATTGGGGTTAACGAAGCGTTTGTTAAATAATTCCATGCAAAATAATTTAGAAGAACAGTTGAATTTGGAAAGCAAACTTCAAATTGAAGCCGCCCAAAGCGAAGATTATGCAGAAGGAGTTGATGCGTTTGTGAATAAAAGAAAACCGAATTTCAGAGGAAAGTGATTAACGATTTAAGATTAACGATTGTTGAGTGCAGATTTTTAAAATTTTAAATATGGTGGTGTTAACCCAAATTATAGAATATGGTTCCAAATCAACTTGAAGATAGATTAATCAAATTTGCCGTTGAAGTTATTTTAATGTGCAAACATATTAACGGTTCATTTGCTGCGGAGCATCTTACAAAACAACTTATCCGTTCCAGCACATCTGTTGCGTTGAATTATGGCGAAGCAAGAAGTGCCGAATCTTCAAGAGATTTTCTACATAAAATGAAAATTTCTTTAAAAGAATTGAGAGAGTCATTCGTTAATATGAAAATTCAAAGGGGCGCGAATTTGATAACAAATGTTCAAATAATAGATAGGCTACTGATTGAAAATAATGAATTAATCTCAATTTTTGTAGCTAGTATAAAAACGGCATCACAAAAAAATAATATTCAATAACTTGGAAAATCAAAAATCAAAAATCGTTAATCAAAAATCATCAATTAAATTTGTTGGAATAATAGGAGCAGGAACAATGGGCGCAGGTATTGCACAAGTAGCTGCTACGGCAGGTTGCTCAGTGAAATTATACGATACAAAAACGGAAGCTTTGGAAAAAGCCGAAGCAGATTTAAATAAAATTATGGATCGGTTGGTTGAAAAAGGAAAAATCAATTCCAAAGAAAAACAGCGAATTCAAACTAATATAAAATACGTTAATTCGCTAAAGGAATTAAAAGATTCCGATTTAACCATTGAAGCGATTGTTGAAAACCTGGACATCAAAAAAAATGTGTTTTCAACACTTGAAAAGTTTGTAAGCGACGATTGTATAATTGCCTCGAACACATCGTCGCTTTCCATTGCATCAATTGCTTCATCACTTCAAAAACCGGAGCGCTGCATCGGGATACACTTTTTTAATCCCGCGCCATTGATGAAATTGGTCGAGGTAATTCCATCTATTCAAACTTCGGTAGAAACACTGAAAATTTCAGTTGAAACTATTAAAGATTGGGGAAAAACCGTTGCCGTAGCGAAAGATACACCCGGATTTATAGTAAATAGGGTTGCACGACCATTTTATGGGGAAGCACTTCGTATTTATGAAGAAGGAATTGCTTCGTTTTCTGAAATAGATAAAGCAATGAAAGAAATCGGTGGCTTCAGAATGGGCCCTTTTGAATTGATGGATTTCATCGGAAATGATGTGAACTATACGGTAACCGAAACTGTCTTTAAAGCGTTCTATTTCGATCCACGCTACAAACCCTCTTTCACCCAAAAGCGTTTTGCTGAAGCTGGATACTTGGGAAGAAAAAGCGGAAAAGGGTATTATGATTATTCGAAAAATGTCACCCCAAGGGCTGTCGAAGGGTCTTTATCTTCTGAAAAATCAATACAAATTTTTGATCGTATTCTGGTAATGCTAATAAACGAAGCTGCTGACGCTCTTTTTTGGAACATCGCATCCGCAGAAGATATTGACAACGCGATGACAAAAGGCGTAAACTATCCGAAAGGATTATTGAGCTGGGCAGATGAAAAAGGAATTGATTGGTGCGTTAAAAAAATGGACGAACTTTACAATGAATACCACGAAGACCGCTATCGTTGTTCACCTTTGTTGCGGAAAATGAAAAATTCAGGTAGTAGTTTTTTTGACTAAACAATGGAGAAATACGGGAGATTTCCTGCAAGGTATTGCCGCAGGTTACCTTGTAGATTTTCAATAAGAAATTGATACTGGTCAACAACACATATAAAAATATGGAAGGAAAGAAAATACCACACAAAATGTTAAGTCAAGATGCGTTTAGCAGTTGGTTGGGAATAGAGATTCTAGAATGTGAGGTTGGAAGGGTAAAAGTTGGATTGACGATCCGAAAGGAAATGCTCAACAGCATGAACAAAGCCCACGGTGGGATTGCATATTCATTAGCTGACACTGCCTTCGGCTTTGCAGCAAATACCCACGGAAAATACGCGGTATCTATTGAAACATCCATCAATCATATTGAAGCGTTGAATGAGGGTGATTATCTAACAGCCCAATCCGTAATTGAGAAAGTAGGGAATAAATTAGGGTTTAATATTGTTGAAGTAAAACGCGGCGATAAGCTAGTGGCACTTTTCAAAGGTGTTGTTTATAGAACCAGTAAGGCTTGGGAATAGATTAAGCAGTATATTTAACTAATCAGAAAAAATTATGAAATGGAAAGGTAGAAGAAAAAGCGGTAATTTAGACGACCGCCGTGGAATGAGCGGCAAAGGAAAACTAGTTGCCGGTGGTGGTGTGGTTGCACTCATTGTGATCGCACTGCAGATTTTTGGAGGTGAAACAGGCCAACAACTAGCCCCCTTGGTTGAACAAATAGGAGGCAGTCAATCGTTGCAGCAAACTGAGCAAAGAGAACTTACTGCACAAGAAAAGGAAATGGGCGATTTTATGGCTACGGTATTAGCTGACACTGAAAATGTTTGGAACCAGATCTTTAGCCAAAACAATATCGGCGATTATAAAGAACCTACAATGGTTTTGTTTACAGATGCCGTAAGCACTGCCTGCGGAAATGCAAGTTCTGCCTCGGGACCGTTTTACTGCCCCGCAGATCAAAAAGTGTATATGGATTTGGCGTTTTTTGATGAATTAAAAACCCGATTTGGTGCTAAAGGTGGCGACTTTGCGATTGCTTATGTAACCGCTCATGAAATTGGCCATCATGTACAAACTTTGGTGGGCACTTCACAAAAAGTACGGCAATTGCAACAACAAAATAGAAACGCCGCCAACCAACTTTCAGTTGCGTTAGAACTTCAAGCAGATTTTTACGCAGGCCTTTGGGCACATCACAATCAAGAATATTTGGAAGAAGGTGATATTGAAGAAGCATTAAGCGCCGCAAATGCTGTTGGTGATGATGCCATTCAAAAAAGAACACAGGGCGATGTGGTGCCAGATAGTTTTACCCACGGAAGCTCCGAACAACGCATGAAATGGTTTATGAAAGGTTATAAAACGGGCGATATAAATCAAGGCGATACCTTTTCGGAACTATTGAATTAATAATTAACGATTTCAGATTAACGATTTTTGATTTCCGAATTATTTTTCACGTCAAAAATTATCAATCAAAAATAAAAAGTCATTTATGGAAGCATATATAATTGATGGAATAAGAACGCCAATAGGCAGTTATCAAGGAACGCTAAGTGCTGTTAGAACAGATGATTTGGCGGCTTTGGTAATTGCCGAAATTGTAAAACGCAATCCAAACATCCCAAAAGAAGCATATGACGATGTAATTCTCGGTTGCGCAAACCAAGCGGGGGAAGATAACCGAAACGTGGCCCGAATGGCGTCACTTTTGGCAGGTTTGCCGGTAACCGTTCCCGGTGAAACGGTAAATAGACTCTGCAGCAGCGGCCTTTCAGCAATTATTCACGCCAACCGTGCGATAAAAGCTGGCGATGGCGACCTTTTTATCTCGGGTGGCGTTGAAAATATGACTCGTGGCCCATATGTAGTTGCTAAACCTTCAAAAGCTTTCGGAACCGATGCAAAAATGTACGACTCCAGTTTTGGCTGGCGTTTCGTAAATCCTAAAATGGCCGAAATGTACGGTACGGACGGGATGGGAAATACAGCTGAAAATTTGGTTGAAAAGCATAATATTTCTCGGGAAGACCAAGATGCTTTCGCCTTTAATTCGCAAATGAAGGCTGCAAAGGCGCAACAAAATGGGCGTTTGGCAAAGGAAATTGTTCCAGTTGAAATTCCGCAGCGAAAAAAAGACCCAATAATTTTTAAGGATGACGAGTTTATTCGCCCAGACTCCACAAAAGAGATTTTGGCCAAATTGCGTCCAGCCTTTAAAAAAGATGGGAGTGTTACCGCCGGAAATTCTTCAGGATTAAATGATGGTGCAGCGGCAACGATTATCGCTTCGGAAGAGGCAGTAAAAAAATACAATTTAAAACCGATTGCTAGAATTGTTTCTTCCGCCGTTGTTGGAGTCGAACCGCGAATTATGGGCATTGGTCCCGTGGAAGCTTCCAACAAAGCTTTGGAAAAAGCAGGTTTAAAAATGGAAGACATGGACGTGATTGAGCTGAACGAGGCTTTTGCTTCCCAAGCGTTAGCATGCATTCGCGAATGGGGGTTGAAAGATGATGACCCACGTATTAATCCTAATGGCGGTTCCATCGCCATCGGGCACCCACTCGGTGTTACGGGAGCGCGACTTGCATATTCGGCAGCGTTGGAACTTCAACTTCAAAATAAAAAATACGCTTTAATTACAATGTGTGTAGGTGTGGGGCAAGGTTATGCTGCCATTATTGAAAATGTAAACCTATAAGTTTTCGATTTTCAATTTTTTTTGAATTGAAATATGTTTTATATTTACGTTTTATAAATATATTATGGCAACATTCACATCATCTTTACCGGACGATCTTCTCGAAAATCTTTCGAAAATGGCCAAAGAACTTAAAATGCCGAAGAATAGAATTATCGAAAAGGCTTTACAGCTATACCTCGATGAGCTTAATAAAGCTCAATATATTAAGTCTTTTAAACGTGCTTCGCAGGATAAAGAGGTAATGGCAATGGCAGAGGAAGGAATTGCAGACTATTTCAGGATGCTTCAGGAATATGACGAAAAATGAGACAGGGAGAAATCTGGAATGTATATTTTGACCCTGTAAAAGGTAGCGAGCAAGCTGGCAACAGACCCGCCGTAATTATTAGTGGAAATGCACTAAATATGCATCTCGATGTCTTAATTGTTTGTCCGTTATCCTCGTCTGTACATCATTTTAAAGGCAACCCAATCTTAAGGCCTAACCCCGAAAATGGACTCACTTCAATTTCGGAAGTAATGGTTTTTCATGTTCGGACAATCTCAAAGGAGCGTTTCAAAAAGAAGGTTGGTTATATTGACAAAGCTTATATTTCTGAAATTAAAAACACTCTAAACGATTTATTAAAATATTAGTTTTCAATTATATGAAATTACAAAACTACATACTCGGAACTTGGGTTACTGGCACAGGCGAAGGCGTACCGATGCACGATGCCATTACTGGTGAAATCATTGCACTTTCGGATACCGAGGGTCTCGATTTTGCCGAAATCCTGCAATATGGAAGAACAAAAGGAGGAGAGGTACTTCGGAAAATGACGTTTCAGGAGCGCGGAAATATGTTAAAATCCTTAGCGCTGCATTTGGTGAAAAAGAAAGCCGATTTTTATGAAATAAGCTACCGAACCGGCGCCACAAAAGTTGATAGTTGGATCGATATTGAAGGCGGTTTCGGCAACCTTTTTGCCAACGCTTCCCTTCGGAAATTATTTCCGAACCAATCCTACCACGTTGAAGGCGATCCTATAGATTTGTCAAGAGGCGGTCGTTTTATGGCGCATCATATAATGGTGCCAAAACGCGGGGTTGCCATTCATATAAATGCGTTTAATTTCCCGGTTTGGGGAATGTTGGAAAAATGTGCGGTAAACTGGATGGCGGGTGTGCCAGCGGTGGTAAAACCAGCTACAAATACTTCCTTTTTAACTGAAGCCGTAGTTCGTGAAATAATTGCTTCCAAAATTTTGCCCGAAGGCGCCTTGCAATTGATTACAGGTTCGGCTAGAACTATTTTAGACAGTGTTGAATCACAGGATGTGGTTACATTTACAGGTTCTGCAACTACGGGAAGATTGCTAAAATCGCATAAAAGAATTATTGAAGAAGCCGTACCATTTACAATGGAAGCCGATAGTTTAAACGCTTCGGTTTTAGGTGAAGATGCTAAACCCGGAACCCCCGAATTTGATCTCTTTATAAAAGAAGTCCGAAATGAAATGACGGTAAAATGCGGCCAAAAATGTACCGCCATCCGTCGTGTAATCGTTCCTGAAAACTTAGTTGAAGATGTGCAAATTGCCCTTGGGAGGGCCCTTTCAAAAGTAACCATTGGCGATCCGCGTTTAAAGGAAGTGCGAATGGGCTCTTTGGTAAGTTTAGATCAAGTAAAAGAAGTCCGTGAGCGCGTGCAGGAATTGTCAAAAACTGCAAATATCGTTTATGGCGATTTAGATAAAATAGAAGTAATTGGCGCCGATGCAAAAAAAGGTGCTTTCTTGGCTCCTATTCTACTTCGTGAGGATAATCCGTTTAAGAATTTGTCTGTTCACGAAACTGAAGCATTTGGACCGGTGAGCACAATTATGCCGTACAAAAATTTAGATGAAGCCATTACTTTGGCGCAAATGGGGAAAGGTTCATTAGTTTCTTCCATAGCAACCAACGACGACAATATTGCTAAGGAATATGTAATTAATGCAGCTTCGCATCACGGCCGTATTTTGGTGTTAAACCGCGAAAGTGCCAAGGAAAGTACAGGCCACGGTTCGCCATTGCCAAGTTTGGTCCATGGCGGTCCGGGACGTGCGGGTGGCGGTGAGGAAATGGGCGGAATGCGCGGAATAAAGCATTATTTGCAACGAACTGCAATTCAAGGTTCGCCAACTACCTTAACCGAAATCACCGGAATTTATCAAGCAAATGCCAAATATAAAGAGGCAGAACAGCACCCCTTTAAATATCACTGGGAAGATATAAAACCCGGAATGTCGCTAAAAACACACAAGCGCACGTTAACGGATTCAGATATTATAAGTTTTGCAAATCTTACGTGGGATCATTTTTATGCACATACGGATATCACCTCGCTCGACGGAAGTATTTTTGAAAAGCGCACTGCTCACGGATATTTTATCATCGCGGCGGCAGCGGGACTTTTCGTTTATCCGAACAAAGGGCCGGTTGCAGCAAATTACGGCTTGGAAGACTGTCGTTTTTTGCGCCCGCTATATCATAACGATACAATTTATGTACGGTTAACGTGCAAGCAAAAAGTAGATCGCGACGTAGCTTCGGCTGAACACCCCAGCGGAATCGTAAAATGGTTTGTGGAGGTTTTTGATGCTGAAGATGAATTGGTTGCTTTGGCTACAATTCTCACCATGGTTCAAAAGAAGCAAGAAACCTTTGTTGAAATGACCGATGAAAAAATTCAGGAATCGTTGAATAAATTATCCGAAGATTCCAAGCCCAAGTGGGGCATTATGACGCCCCAACATATGTTGGAACATTTGGAATATACCTATAAAATTGCTTCGGGAAAAATTCAGGATTTTGAAGTTGCGACGCCAGAAAAGATTTTGGAAAAAGTACACGCGAGCCTTTACAATTACGATAAATTTCCGCGAAACTCGAATTTTCCGCAATTGGAAAAAGATACTTTAGATAAACTGAAACATCCCGATTTAGCAACGGCGAAAGAGAAATTTCTGGAAGAACGGGAAGCATATAAAAACTATTTCAAAGAAAATCCCGATGCCAAATTGAACAATCTGGTTTTTGGCGAAATGAATCGCTACGAGTGGTATTTACTGGAGCGAAAACATTTGAACCATCATTTTGAACAGTTTAATTTATTGACATAAGACGGTAAGACTTAAGACGTAGGACAAAAGTCTTATGTCTTACGTCTTTTGGTCCTACGTCATTTTATTTAAAAAAAATATGAATAACGAACCATACGTAAAACAGGAAATAAAAAACAACATTGCAACCACCGAATTCTTCCATCCAGCACACAATAGTTTGCCGGGAGATTTGTTGGCGAAACTCGCAAATACAATAACTGAAGCTGGTAACAATGACGAAGTAAAAGTTATCATCCTGAAAAGTGGCGGCGACAGAACTTTTTGTGCCGGTGCAAGCTTTAATGAACTTATAAGTATTAATGATGCCGAAACCGGAAAGGTTTTTTTCAGTGGATTCGCAAACGTCATAAACGCAATGCGAAAATGCCCAAAATTCATCATCGGAAGAATACAAGGGAAAACCGTTGGCGGGGGCGTAGGCGTTGCTTCGGCTACAGATTATTGTATGGCCACAAAATTTGCCGCAATTAAATTAAGCGAATTAAATGTGGGAATTGGCCCATTTGTGGTTGGTCCTGCCGTTGAACGCAAATTGGGAACAAGCGGTTTCAGCCAAATTGCAATTGATGCAAATTCCTTTTACGACGCCGAATGGGCCCGCCAAAAAGGATTGTACAATCAGGTTTTTGATTCTTTGGAGGAATTGGATGAAGCGGTTCAAAAATTTGCTGAAAATCTTTGCAATTATAATCCAGAAGCGATGGCGGAAATGAAAAAAGTATTTTGGAGCGGCACAGAAAATTGGGATGAATTACTTGCGGAACGTGCCGTGATTTCCGGAAGATTGGTGCTTTCGGAATTTACGAAACATACATTAAAGAAGTTTGGTGAAAGTTAGATAGAAACCCCAAGAATCAAATGATAAAAGACGAAAGGATAAAATGACGAAAGGATAAAAGGATAATAAAACCTAAAATGGCATTAAAGAATAATTTTAGAAAATTGGCAATATGGCAGAATGCTAGGAAGCTTGTGAGTGAAACCTATATTTTTACTTCCAAATTTCCTAAATCTGAAATTTATGGTCTTTCTAATCAATTACAGCGTTGTTCAATTTCTATCGCCTCAAATATTGCGGAGGGTTCTGCCAGAAATTCTGATAAACATTTCATTCAGTATTTAGAATCTGCATTGGGTTCTTCATTTGAATGGGAAACTCAATTAATTTGTGCGTATGATTTGCAATATATTGACAATATTACATTTGAAGAAAATTTACAAACAATACAAAAATTGCAGGCAATGATTTCAAATTTTAAAAATACATTGAACTAATAACTGTCATTTAATCTTTTTGTCCATTTATCTTTTTGTCATATAATTTAAAAAAATGATCTACAGTTTCAAAGGCCATATTCCAGTAATCCACGAATCCAGTTTCGTCCATCCCTTGGCGGCGGTAACGGGCAATGTGATTATTGGAAAAAACTGCTACATCGGTCCCGGCGCGGCCATTCGTGGCGATTGGGGCGAGATTATTCTCAAAGATGGCGTGAATGTGCAAGAAAATTGTACCATTCATATGTTTCCCGGAAAAAGTATTGTGTTGAAGGAAAGCGCGCACGTGGGCCACGGTGCCATAATTCACGGAGCAAATTTGGGCAGAAACTGCTTGATTGGAATGAATAGCGTAATTATGGACGATGCCGAAATTGGAGATGAATGTATTGTTGGTGCCATGAGTTTTGTAAAAGCGGAAACAAAATTTCCAAAACGGAAATTAATAGTTGGTAATCCTGCAAAAGCTATAAAGGATATTTCAGATGAAATGATTGCATGGAAAACAGCTGGAACAAGATTGTACCAACAATTACCCAATGATTGCCACGAAAGTTTGCGGGAAGTGGAACCGTTACGGGAAATTCCGAAGAACCGACCCGTTCAGGAAGATTTTTATAAAACTTTGGAAGAATTTAGAATCAAGAACCAAGAGTAATGACGAATGTCTCCCCGAGCGCAGTCGAGGGGTCATAGTCAAGATAAATTTTGATTAGTACACAAAAGCACTTAGACAGCCTTCGACTGCGCTCAGGATAGACTGCTCAGTGTGATATTTATAAAAAATGCAAAAAACAGAATTAAAAATGCCCAAAATGGGCGAGAGCATAACCGAAGGAACCATCATAAATTGGATGGTTAAGGAGGGCGATTCTTTTGAGGAAGGCGATATTCTTTTGGAGGTTGCAACCGATAAAGTAGATAATGAAGTACCTGCTACTGCTGCCGGAAAAATGCTGGAACATAAATTTAAGGCGCAGGATGTTGTTCCCGTTGGCGAAGTGATTGCTGTTTTGGAGCTTTCAGAAAACGTGAAATCTAAAAAAAGCATTTCAAATTCTGAAAAAATAGCACCTGTTTCTCCCCCCACGGGGGAGATGCCCGCAGGGCAGAGGGGGACTTTAACTTCAAAACCAATTCCATCGGCATCTTCAAATTCTTTTAAAGTAAACGAAAATGTTTTCATTTCTCCTTTGGTTGATAGTATTGCCAGAAAAAACCATATTAGTTATGAAGAATTGGCCCGAATTTCAGGTACTGGAAAAGATGGCCGATTACGAAAAAGTGATGTTTCAAATTATTTGGAAAATGGACGCCCGTTTCAATTTGCGCAAGCTGTTCCGGAAGTTTCAGGATTTCAGGTTCCAGATTTAAAATTCGACAAAGGAAAAGGCAAAATCGTAGAGATGGACCGTATGCGCCAAATGATTTCGGATCATATGGTTTTTTCGAAACATACATCGCCGCACGTTACAGCTTATGTGGAAGCTGATTTAACCGAAATGGTTCAGTGGCGAAATGAAAATAAAGTCGCATTTCAAAAAAAATACAACGAAAAACTAACATTTACCCCGCTTTTTATTGAATGTGTTGCGAAGGCAATCCAGGATTTTCCAATGATTAATTCTACCTTGGACGGAAGAAACATTATTGTAAAAGACGAAATAAATATTGGGATGGCAACTGCACTTCCATCGGGAAACTTAATCGTGCCCGTTGTTAAAAACGCCGATAAAATGAATTTAAATGAATTGGCTGCTGCGACAAATGAATTGGTTGGAAAAGCCCGTGATAATAAATTAAAGGCCGATGAAACAAAAGGCAGCACCTTTACAATTAGCAATGTGGGAACTTTTGGCAGTTTAATGGGTACACCCATAATCAACCAACCCGAAGCCGCAATTTTGGCAACGGGAATCATTAAAAAACGCGCCGAAGTAATGGAAAGAGAAGAAGGCGATACGATTGAAATCCGCCAAATGATGTATCTTTCACTTTCCTTTGACCACCGAATAGTAGATGGCTATCTGGCAGGTTCTTTTTTACGAAGAATTGCCGATTATATGGAACAGTTTGATGTGAAAAAGACGTTTTGAACCACGATCGTTCGCTGTGCTCACTGCACGAATCACGAGTTTTAAAAATTGTGAATCAAACAGTCGTAGGGCGTGTTTCAAAAAATTAATATATGAGAAGACATAATTTTAAGAAATTGCAAATATGGTTACTGGCAATGGAGTTAATTGATAAAAATTATTTACTCACGGCAACTTTACCAGATTATGAAAGATACGGTTTGCGAACACAAATGAATCGTTGTTCGGTTTCCATTGCTTCAAACATTTCTGAAGGTTCGAGCAAAAGAACAGATAGACATTTTTTGAATTTTCTTGAAAACAGCCTTGGTTCAGCTTTTGAATGGGAAACACAGTTGATGGTTTGCGCTCGTCAAAATTTTATTTCGAAAGAATTATTTTTGAGATTGGAAGATAAGGTACAAGCATTACAAAGTAAAATATCAAATTTTATAGATACATTAGATCCGAATAATTAAATGAAAAGGACGTTTTGAACCACAATCGTTCACTTGGCATACTGCACGAAAAACGACGTTTAAAAGTTGTGATTCCAACCGTCGTGGTTCGTATAACGAGCGAAGCAAGTGGTCGTGATTCAAAAACGTCAAAATCTAAAGATGAAAATTAAAAAAGATATATTAAAAAAAGCCTTTAAAAACCTCGTCACCGCAAAAGCGATGACAGAGATTTATGAGGAAAATTTTAAAACCGTTTCAAAATACGTGCACGCAACTTCGCGGGGTCATGAGGTAATTCAAATAGCCCTGGGAATGCAGCTGTTGCCGCAGGATTACGCTTTTCCGTATTATCGTGATGATTCTATGTTGCTTTCCATTGGAATGAAACCGTATGAGCTTATGCTCCAGGTTTTGGCAAAAAAAGACGATCCCTTTTCGGGCGGAAGAACCTATTATAGTCATCCAAGTTTGAAAGATGATGATAAACCAAAAATTCCACATCAAAGTTCTGCAACGGGAATGCAGGCCATTCCAGCTACGGGTGTTGCGATGGGGTTTTGGTATAAGGAATCAATGAATTCAGAATTCGGAATTCAGAATTCAGAATTGCCCATTGTGGTTTGTAGTTTAGGTGATGCCTCGGTTACAGAAGGCGAAGTTGCTGAAGCCTTTCAAATGGCAGTTTTAAAGATGCTGCCCATTCTTTATTTAGTACAGGACAACGAGTGGGATATTTCGGCTAATGCTGCGGAAACAAGAGCCCAGAATGCCGCAGAATACGCAAAGGGATTTCACGGATTAGAAGCAATTTCAATTGATGGGGCTGATTTTGAGGAAAGTTATAATACAATTCAGAATGTAATTTCAAAAATTCGGGAAGAGCGCAGACCATTTTTGGTTCACGCAAAAGTTCCGCTATTGAACCATCATACTTCTGGCGTTCGGATGGAGTTTTATCGCGATGATTTGGAGGAAGCGCGAAGTCGTGATCCGTATCCAAAATTGAAAAAATTGTTATTGGATAATGGTTTTAATGACAAAGAACTTTCAGAAATAGAAGCCGACATCAAAATCGAAATCAAAGAATCTTTGGAAAGGGCGTTAAATGCTGAAGATCCAAAACCCGAAGATCTTTTTACGCACGATTTTGCTCCAACGGAAATTACCGAAGAAAAGGGTGAACGATCCCCTAAAGGAGGCGAAAAAGTGGTGATGGTAGATTGTGCACTTTTTGCCATTGAGGAATTGATGCGGAAACACAAGGAATGTTTATTGTATGGTCAGGATGTGGGCGCACGTTTGGGTGGCGTGTTTCGCGAAGCGGCTACTTTGGCACAAAAATTTGGCGACAATCGTGTTTTTAATACGCCAATTCAAGAGGCATTTATCGTAGGTTCAACCGTGGGAATGAGCGCTGTTGGCTTAAAACCAATTGTAGAAGTTCAGTTTGCGGATTATATTTGGCCAGGGCTCAATCAACTTTTTACTGAAGTTTCCCGAAGCTGTTATCTTTCAAACGGAAAATGGCCGGTTTCAATGATTTTACGTGTGCCTATTGGCGCTTACGGCAGTGGTGGCCCGTACCATTCCTCTTCCGTGGAAAGTGTGGTGACTAATATTCGTGGATTAAAAATTGCGTATCCGAGTAACGGTGCCGATTTAAAAGGTCTGCTAAAAGCGGCCTATTACGACCCAAACCCGGTTGTGATTTTTGAACATAAAGGCTTGTATTGGAGTAAGGTGAAGGGAACAAAGGGCGCAACGTCTATAATGCCTGCAGAAGATTATGTTTTGCCTTTTGGAAAAGCTTGGGTTTTGCAGGAAATCTGGAAACAGGAAGAAGAGGAAACACTTTCTATAATAACCTACGGAATGGGCGTGCACTGGGCAATGAACGCTTCCGAAGAACTTGGAATGCAGGATAAAATTGAAGTTGTTGACCTTAGAACACTGCATCCTTTGGATTATGAAACGGTTTTTAAATCGGTTAAGAAATGCGGAAAATGTTTGGTTGTAACCGAAGAACCTTCCGACAACGGATTTTCACGCGGTTTGCAGGGAAGAATTCAAGAAGAATGTTTTCAGCAATTGGATGCGCCCGTTATGTTGATAGGCTCCGAAAATATGCCTGCAATTCCACTTAATTCCACATTGGAGGAAACGATGATACCTTCCATCGAAAAAGTGAAGAAGAAGATACTTGAAATACTAAAATATTGATTTCAATTAACTAATTTCACAAGATGACAACCTCACTCAGTAAACCTCGTTTAATATGGCTTAATTTTAATCAAAAACCTATATTATGAAAACTATTATTACGTTTCTTGCATTATTTGGGGTAACGATTTTACACGCCCAATGGACTGCCGACACCGATGCGAATACACTTGTAGCAGAATCTGGAGAACTAGATGTACAGACGCGTGGCACTTCTGATGGGCAAACTTATGTAGTGTTTTGGAAAAATGTTGGACCACCAACAAATATTGAACTTCGCTTGCAAATTATGGATGCCGATGGCAACCAAACACTTGGTAGCGATGGTATGTTGGTTAGCGACCAAATTCCTATGAGTACTTCAACCGTAATTATGAATACAATCGTAGATGCCAATGACAATCTTTATATTGGTGCTACAGGAACAGCGGGCGGAGACCCTGCTTTTGTGTTTAAAATGGATACCGATGGCAATCATTTATGGGGTGCAAATGGAGTTCAAGTTGGTAGTGGGAATGTGGTAACAGTGCTACCGCTTTCAACAGGGGGAGCAATTGTTAGTTGGCTCTCTGGAAGTGGTGCAGTTATGCAAAAATACGACGATAACGGACTTGCCGTTTGGCCGTCAACTCAGCCGCTAACAACGGGTTCTGGAACTTCGTCTCCAGGAAACTTTTTTGAGATTGCAGGCGGCGAATATATAGCTGTTTTCCATAAATTATTAACGGGAATTAACTCTTTTCTATATGCGCAACGTTACGATGCAGATGGTAATCCGGTCTGGGGAAGTGCTGTTCAAATTTCTGACAGAGCTACTGCTTTTATTCGTTCGTACAAAGGCGTTCAGGATGGCGATGTAGTTTATATGGGTTATTATGCTTCAGCAGGAACACGTTTTGATTCGTATTTGCAGCGTATAAATCCTGACGGAACTTTACCTTGGGGTATAAATGGTTCTGATTTTGATACTGGCGAAACCGATTATGAAATGGAAACCGAAATAGCTTTTAAAAACGGCTCGCAATACGTTTGGTCAATTTCTACCTATAGAAATGAAACACAAAGCGAACGTGGCGAATACGTCCAAAAATTTAATAAAGATTCTGGCGCACGTGAATTAACCGATAACGCAAAAGTTGTTTTTCCAATAGGAAATGATAAATCGCACGCAGGTTCACTTCGCCTCAGAAACGACAATCCATTATTTTTGATGGAAGAAGGAGAAAACAATGGCGCCACGCCTACCACATTACATAGCGTTTATTTAAATGAAAACGGTGATTTTGCGTGGCCCGAAGAAACCCGTCCCGTAGCTACTTTTGCTGCAGCCAAAACAAGAGTGAATTTTACAAAAGAAGGAAATTCGCAGAACGTAGCAGTTTTTGTGGAAGACAAGGGCGACGGCCTAAAAATCTATGCGCAAAATGTAGTGGATGATACAGCAGGTGTTGAAGAATTTTCAGACACTTCAATATCTTTTGTAAATCCGGTAAAAGCTGAAATGATTATTAATAGCAATTCGCCAATTGAAGCAATTTCAATTTATAATGTTTTAGGGCAGCAGTTATTTTCAGCGAAATACAATTTGGAGACTTCGGTAAACGTAGATACGCAAAGTTGGAAATCAGGTATTTATTTTATGAAAATTTCTACTCACAAAGGGAATGTAAAAGGCATAAAACTGGTTAAACAATAAACTTTTAATTATCCCCAATTATTTAAAGCCTTCCTTTTTTTGAGGAGGGCTTTTTTATTCATTCTCTTCTTCTATATTATCCTCCTGAAAAACGAGCGGATGATCCTCGTCGCCAAGTCCCACAATTTTAATCATATTGATAACAGTGTTGTAAAGCATTAAAATAACCGAAACCATCCCACCGCTGAGCAGTGAGGAAAGAAAGAGCGTAGCCCAATAAATAGTGGAATACCAGGTCGTGGGCAATTCTTCAGATTCGGTGATGGGGATATTAAATATCTGAAAGAGTATAATAGCTATTACAAAAAGGATTGTGTCCAGTTTTGCAATTGCCATTACTTGGGTATAATGGGCTTGCTTTAATTTTGATTTGGAGCCAGAACTTATACCTAAAAGCGTAAGTAAAAGTGCCAAGATTGTTGCCGAAGCAAGCACAATGGTATTACAAAGCATGTTGATTCCCGGTAGGGAAGAGGTTATCAGTTTTTTTGCTTCATAACCTGAAATATTTCCCAGAAGAAAAACTCCCGTTCCGGTAATGACGGCAGCAATTAACCCCCCATATAATGATCGCCGATTGTATTTTGAAAGTTTTATCATCCGCTTTGTTGAGTTTCTTATTTTATTAGTGATCGTGCTTCTTTTGTAATTCTTTATAAAGTTTAAACAGCCTGTTTATATTTTAAAATGTGATTTCTTACAAATAAATTAGGCCGTCTTTTTTTTGCCAAGATGAAAATAAGTGAGCATTTTGATTTTAAAGATAAAAAAAAGGCTTTTATACAAATTGCATAAAAGCCTTTTTTTAACTACTTTTTCAGAGCTCCTGGCGGATACTCTGCTAATATTTTGGAGACTATTTCGCGAATTCGCTCCTCTTTGCGTTCCATATTTCCGGTTACTAAATCTGCACTCCCCATACCCTGCCAAACTAAATTGTTCGTTTTAGCATCTATTAAATCTATGTAAAGCGTGCCTTCAGCAGTTCGAGAAACATTTGTACCGCCATGATAGCTGCCATAATACCAAGGACTCCAACCCCATCCGTATCCAAAATTGCTATTGTATACATCAACGCGTTCACGCTCTTTTGTAAAAATACTAACGAGTAAATCTGGAGTCTCAGATTTTGCCATTCCTTTCATTATTAAATTTCCTTCAATGGCACGAAGAATACGTTTTTTATCTAAATCGCTAATTTCGGCTTTATCAATCCCTGGCTTAAAAAAAGCAAAGGAATTGTACTGATTAAAATTTGCTTTTTTGTCGAAATCCGATGCTACGCGAACGGTGGAGCAGGAAGTGAATGCAAAAAGCAGTAATAGGGGTAAAAATTTAAGTGCTTTCATCTTTTTCTTTTTTTTAGCCACAAATGCACAATTTAGTGAATTCGTGGTCGAATTTTTATGTGAATAATTTGTCATCAACAAAATTTGGAAGCGTTACCTTCAACTGCGGATTGTTTTCCATTGCACGTTTTATTGCAAATACAGCTTCGTCATTTCGTGCCCAACTACGTCTTGCAATTCCATTATTAACATCCCAGAAAAGCATATTTTCTAAGCGTCGTTGCGCATCTGTACTACCATCAAGAACCATTCCGAAACCACCATTAATCACCTCACCCCAGCCTACGCCACCGCCATTGTGGATGCTTACCCAGGTAGCGCCACGGAAGCTATCGCCAATAACGTTCTGAATTGCCATGTCTGCAGTAAACCGGCTACCGTCGTAAATATTGGATGTTTCACGATAGGGCGAATCGGTTCCTGAAACATCGTGATGGTCGCGACCTAAAACAACGTGTCCGATTTTACCTTCGGAAATAGCTTTGTTGAAAGCCGAAGCAATCTGCACGCGACCGTCAGAATCTGCATAAAGAATACGTGCCTGCGAACCGACTACCAATTTATTTTCCTGCGCTCCTTTAATCCAAGTTATGTTGTCCTGCATTTGCTGCTGAATTTCTTTAGGCGAATTTTTCATCAATTCTTCTAAAACTTCACACGCAATTTCATCGGTTTTTTGAAGATCTTCGGGTTTACCAGAAGCACAAACCCAACGAAATGGTCCAAAACCGTAATCGAAACACATTGGGCCCATTATATCTTGCACGTAAGATGGATATTTGAACTCCGATTGAGGTCTCGACTGCGCTCGACCTGACACCTTTTTATCATTCATAACATCTGCGCCCGCACGAGATGCTTCCAAAAGAAAAGCATTTCCGTAATCGAAGAAATAGGTTCCCTTTGCAGTGTGTTTATTGATTGCTTCCACTTGGCGGCGTAAACTTTTCTGAACTTCCTTTTTAAATTGCTCCGGATTGTTTGCCATCATTTCGTTGGCTTCTTCATAAGCTAATCCAACGGGATAATAGCCGCCCGCCCACGGATTGTGAAGCGAGGTTTGGTCGCTTCCCAAATCAATTTTTATGTTTTCCTCTGCAAATTTCTCCCAGACTTCCACCACGTTTCCGTCGTAAGCGATGGAAACAGTTTCTTTATTTGAAGTTGCTTCTTTTACACGTTTTGAAAGTTCGTCTAAATCTGAAATTACTTCATCTACCCAACCTTGACTATGTCTGGTTTCAGTGGCTTTTTTATTTACTTCGGCGCAAACCGTTACGCAACCTGCTATGTTTCCTGCTTTGGGTTGCGCGCCGCTCATTCCGCCCAAACCAGAAGTTACAAATAACCCGCCTTTCCGCTCTTTTTTAATTTTTCTGAAACCATTTAACACCGTAATCGTGGTTCCGTGAACAATTCCCTGTGGGCCAATGTACATATAGCTTCCCGCCGTCATTTGCCCGTATTGCGTTACTCCCAAAGCATTGAATTTTTCCCAATCGTCGGGTTTTGAATAATTCGGAATCATCATTCCGTTGGTAACAACAACTCTCGGCGCGTCTCTGTGCGATGGGAATAAACCCATTGGATGCCCTGAATACACTGCCAAGGTTTGCTCATCGGTCATTTCGGAAAGGTATTTCATTACCAAAAGATACTGCGCCCAGTTTTGGAAAACTGCGCCGTTGCCACCATAAGTAATTAGCTCGTGTGGGTGCTGCGCCACAGCGTAATCCAAGTTGTTTTGAATCATCAACATTATAGCTTTTGCTTGCTGAGATTTGCCAGGATATTCGTCAATTGGGCGTGCGTAAATTTTATAATCTGGACGGAATCGATACATATAGATACGCCCGTATTTTTCCAATTCCTCACGAAACTCGGGTAGGAGCATAGCGTGATGTTTTGGTTCAAAATAACGAAGGGCATTGCGCAACGCTAAATCTTTTTCTTCTTTTGAAAGAATTTCTTTTCGCTTTGGCGCGTGATTTATTGAAGCATCATATGCTTTCTTTTCAGGTAAAACTGATGGAATGCCTTGTTGTATTTGTTCTTTAAAAGTCATTATTAAAATTTATTTTTATTGATGTTTCCCTGTTTTTTTGTCGAATCCATACGGACAATGGCGACAACCGCTTTCGCAACAATATCCGCGTTTTAAGTGGTATTGTTCCGTAAAGCATTTGTAACCTTCGGGCGTTAAATAATAATCACCTTCTTCGAGTTCTATTTTTTTCTTTGGGAAAAGCATTGCGTAAAAATACGAAATTCAATGCTCAGTAGTAAGGGTAGTCTGCGCAGTTTTTAAAATTGAAATTTGGCACCTCAAATTTTTGAATTATGAATAGACATATAGTTTCTTTTAAATGAAATAAATCGAAACCTCCACTAGTCTCTTAATAGTAAAGAAAAGGTAATGGCTGTAAATAAAGGGAATTTAAAGAGAAAAAGGATATTGAGTCGTTTAGAAAATTCCCAAATTCTTTTTAAGAAATTAGATATCTACTTTACTTTTTTAATTGTGAAGTTGCTGCCACCCGCAACTCTCATAGTTACCGTTCCGCTATTAGCTTCTCGTTGAACTTCTATAACAAGTGTATCGCCGGCGTCTAGTTCAATAGATTCATTTAAGTGCAAGGAGCTATGATCATGATTAGCTGCATTTCTCATATACCCTGTAGCGGCTGTTGAGCCTGGATACCGCGTTGAACCTATAATAGGGTAAACTACAAACTCTGCATCTATATTGGTTCTGGCATTTGGTGAAGTTATGGCTATGTTGGCAGTTACCTGGTAACGCCCATCTTCTTGTATAACTATTTCATCTGAATTAGGTCCGGTAACAACTTCATAAAGTGATGGATCGTCATTCCATTGTTCATACCCAAAAATAGGAAGACTTGCCACTGCTTGGTTTAAATTAAAGGTTGTATTGCTATTAACGAATCTGGCTGAACGATTATCTGGACTTTGGGGAATCCATCTAGATTGAGCGGCATTCCAATAGTAAAACCCTGGTCTAACATCATCTTCATAACCTGCAGGTGAAAAATTGGTCGCTGTGTTAAACACAAGTAATCCATTTGCAGGATTCGAAATAGGCGAGGCATTATTTGCTGCGGTTAGGGTAACACGATTAACCAATAAGCCGCGATCGTTTGCGCCGAAATCTATTGATGAGCTACCATCGGGTACTACATTTGCTACTCCTATAGAACCCGTTGCGGCTAAATTTATATTGTCGATACCTTGCGGGTAGCCTGTGGGCGTATCGTTTTGAACCCCAATTTCTAAAAGACTACTTTCTACCCCAGACCCATTGCCGGAACCATTGTCGGAATAACTAATATAGCCATAATCGCTAGTACTGTTTACGTGACTTCTAAAAACGATGGAAGAAATCCCTCCGTCATCGCCATGTTCAAGTATTACTGTGCCGTCAGAGTTCGACGGAGCTGTGCCGGTTTCTTCAAAAATATGTAGAGGAGCATTTGGAGATATAATATTTATACCTACCTCACCATTGGTATAAATGTTATCATTAATACTATTGGGTGGACTGGTAGTTGATTCCTCAAACCAATCGGAATTAGCGAGAGTAAAAGCCGTATTGGTATTTAGACTAATTACTTGGCCAGTACTATTTACTCCTAAAAGGTTTAAAGGATTTCCTGCAAAGGTAGTTCCTCCATATCCTCCAAAGGTAAGGCGACGATTGTTGTCAATTTGTAATGCCACATTATTACCCGAATTAAAATTTAATGAATAACCGTTGAGCCCTACAGTTCTGGCGCCAATTAAATTATCGTCGGCCGCGTAAATACTTTTGTCGTCATTAGAAGCCTGAATTCGTATCCAGTTTGTGCCACTCCAATAATAAAACCCTTTTCCCGTGGTGATATTGGTGTTATATACCAATAAACTTTCTTCTATAGTTGTTGTGGTAATAGGAGCTTGGGTGTTTAAATCTGCAATATCTACTCTCGGGATTAAAATCCCTTTATCGTTATTTGAATCGTTAATATCTAGTAGTGATGATTCGGCAGGATCAGTATTTCCGATACCAACTTGTGAAAAGCTTTCAATGGATGCAATTAGCGCCACAAGTAAAATAATAGTTTTAGTCATCGTAAATTTCTATTAAAAGGATATAATTGTGCTAATTTATATTATTTATAACTTTATAATGAGATTAAAGTGAAAGAATTTCTGTAAAGTTTCTTGTTTCAATACTACACGCTATTAACAAAAACCTAAAAATATAGCCTTCTAACTAGATTAATAATCTATCTATAAAGCAGAATTTGTGGCCTGGATAGCTACTTATTTTTGACGGTTCGCCTAAAATAAATGTAAATTTGTAGAACCAATTCCAAAGAAATGACAAAACACAAAGCTGGATTCGTTAATATAATCGGAAATCCAAACGTGGGCAAAAGCACCTTGATGAACGCTTTTGTGGGCGAGCGGCTGTCCATAATAACTTCCAAGGCCCAAACCACACGCCACCGTATTTTGGGAATCGTAAACGGTGATGATTTTCAAGTGCTATTGAGCGATACCCCCGGAATTATAAAACCTGCCTACCAGCTGCAGGAGAGTATGATGGATTTTGTGAAATCTGCTTTTGAAGACGCCGATATTCTGCTGTACTTGGTGGAATTGGGTGAGAAGGAATTGAAGGATGAAGCCTTTTTCAATAAAATAACAAATTCAAAAATTCCAGTTTTACTTCTTATTAATAAAATTGACAAAGGCAATGAAGAGTTACTTTCCGAAGCAGTAAAAATGTGGAAGGAAAAAGTTCCGAATGCTGAAATATTTGCTATTTCGGCGCTTCAAAATTTTGGGGTCCCCGAAGTTTTTAATCGGATAATTGAATTGCTTCCAGAGTCGCCCCCATTTTATCCAAAAGATCAATTAACCGATAAACCCGAACGTTTTTTCGTAAACGAAGCCATTCGCGAAAAAATATTGATGCACTACAAAAAGGAAATTCCCTATTCAGTTGAAATAGACACTGAGGAGTTTTTTGAAGACGAAAACATTATCCGTATCCGAAGTATAATCATGGTAGAGCGCGAAACCCAAAAGGGAATCATTATCGGGCACAAGGGTTCGGCATTAAAAAGGGTTGGTATTGAAGCTAGAAAGGATTTGGAAAAATTCTTCGGAAAGCAAATACATTTAGAACTGTATGTGAAGGTTAATAAGGATTGGCGTAGTAATGAAAAGCAACTCCGTAGGTTTGGATACAATCAAAAGTAAATTTTAAAAATCACAAATCACAAATTCCAAATCCCAACATAGTATTCTTTGGAATTTGGGATTTGTGATTTGGAATTTTACCCTATGGTTTCTGTCATAAACTCATAGAGTTCCCGCATTCCGGGTTTTCCTTTTTTCTTGCCAAGTCTTCCTGCAACGTAGAGTACAATCCAGGTGAGAATTAAAATTACCGAAATTGAAATTTGAAGTCCGATGGAATTTCCCAAATTATAATTTGAGTAAAGCCAAGTTAAATTCACCATAAAAAGGATTCCCACCGCAACGTGAAAAAACATAAACATAGTCCAAACGGTTGGGTTTGGTCCAAAAAAACCGTGTAAGGAACAGGATTCTTCGTCTTTTTCAATTATTTCCAAATGCAACTGGGGCGACCAAAAGTGTTGTTGTTTTTTTGGTAATTTGAGAAAAATATGGTCATCTACGCAAGAAATGGTAAACTTGCTTTGGCACTTTTTTGCTTCCGAAAACTTTGTAAGTATCTGCGTGCAGGGTTGCTCCAGTTCTATTTGGAAACGTGGGCGTAAAACTATTTCATTCGAAAGCATTCTTAACTTATTTGAGTTTAAAGCGGTTAAAATAATATTTTTTCTGCCAACTAAAAGCTATTTTTGCACCCTAAACCAGAGATTATGAGCATTGTTGCCGTTGTAGGACGACCAAACGTAGGGAAATCTACTTTTTTTAATAGGCTAATTCAGCGTAGAGAAGCCATTGTTGACGCAGTGAGTGGCGTTACGCGCGATCGTCATTATGGTAAAAGTGATTGGAACGGAAAAGAATTTTCGTTGATAGATACAGGAGGTTATGTAAAAGGAAGCGACGATATTTTTGAAGCTGAAATAGACAAACAGGTTGAATTGGCCATTGACGAAGCCGATGCCATTATTTTTATGGTTGATGTGGAAAGCGGCGTTACAGGAATGGATCAAGAGGTTGCAAAACTGCTTCGTCGTTCAAAAAAACCAATTTTTTTAGCAATTAATAAAGTAGATTCCGCATCGCGCGTAAATGATGCTTTGGAGTTTTATTCGCTGGGTTTTGAAAACCAATACAATCTTTCTAGTATCAACGGGAGTGGCACCGGCGATTTACTCGATGATCTGGTAAAAGCATTGCCGGATAGAGAGGAACCGGATGATAGCGAGCTTCCACGATTTGCAGTTGTGGGCCGTCCCAATGCGGGGAAATCTTCATTTATAAATGCGCTCATCGGAAAAGACAGATATATTGTTACAGACATCGCGGGAACAACACGCGATAGCATAGACACGAAATACAATCGTTTTGGTTTTGAGTTTAACCTTGTTGATACTGCGGGAATTCGCAAAAAAAGCAAGGTAAAGGAAGATTTGGAATTTTATTCCGTGATGCGAAGCGTTCGAGCTATTGAGCATTGCGACGTAATTATTCTTGTTTTTGATGCCACTCGAGGCTTTGACGGACAGGTAGAAAATATTTTTTGGCTAGCACAACGTAATAATAAAGGAATCGTAATACTTGCAAACAAGTGGGATTTGGTGGAAGACAAGGAAAGTAGTAGCGTGAAGGATTACGAAAAATATATCCGTCAGCAAATTGAACCCTTTGTAGATGTGCCAATTGTTTTTGTTTCGGTTCTTACCAAACAACGAATTTACAAAGCAATTGAAACCGCGGTTGAGGTATACCAAAACCGAAGTAAAAAGGTAAAAACGAGCGAATTGAATGAAGTCATGCTTCCAATAATTCAAGCTTATCCGCCGCCAGCATATAAAGCTAAATATGTAAAAATAAAATTCTGCACGCAGCTGCCAACACCCTATCCAAGCTTTGCATTTTTCTGCAACTTACCGCAATATGTAAAAGATCCGTACAAGCGCTTTATTGAAAATAAACTTCGGGAAAATTTCGATTTTACCGGGGTGCCTATTACAGTTTATTTTAGGAAAAAATAAGTCATGCTTCGTTTGCGATTTTTTACAACTTCGCTTTTGCTGGAGTGTATTGTTTAAATAGGTAATTCGAGGTACGTGCTAGCTTTTCTGGTATAAGACGCAACCCATTATTCAACAAAAATACATACAGCAGCTTAATTATTGGCACCCGATTGCCGAAATTGAAAATTCTGAAAAATAAACTTCTCATAAAATAACGAATTAATATAAGTGCTGTTTTTTTATGAAAGGCAGCCTTTTTTATTAATTTAGCTATAAAGGAATATTATTATGAAAAATATTATTAAGTTTTTATTTCTTGCTTTTACGATGGTAAGCCTAGCTTCGTGCAGTTCGTCTAAAGCCAATACCTCCAGACCTAATAATAGAGGGAATAGTCAAGTTGCGGCGCCGGTTGTTCAAGAATACAAAGGTATTATTGTACATTCTACCGCGGAGGGCGATTGCGAATATGTAATTGCACTGGAAGATGATAGAACCGTTATGTTCGATCCCGTAAATTTGCTAGGTAATTTTAAAACGCACGGAATGCGTGTGTGGTTTACGTTCAGATCGTTAAAAATGCCTAATAGATGCGATAAAGCCAATCCTATTAGTATAACAGATATACGTGAACGAAAGGTGAAAGTAAAGAAACCTTCGGGCGAGTAATTGCAAGGTTACATTTACTAAAAGAGCTACTAATAAAATTTTAGTAGCTTTTTTAATTTATAATTTTAAAGAAAAGTATTGTATTATTCACTTACTCCTTGGCGTACAATCCTATTTGTTTATTTACAGGCATTTATGTTTTTTATAAAAAAATGATACCGTTTTATTTTTAAAATTTGGAAGTGGTTTTAAATATATAGCTATATATTCGACAATAAAATCAATAAACCAGTACGTTTTATATGCAAAAATTTCTTTTTGGATTTTTCTTCTTGTTTGTTTCTTTAAGCTTTTCACAGGATGTACAAGTTTCGGGTGTTTTAATTGATGGTGAATCTCAAGACCCATTGGAAGCTGCCACTGTTTTTATGGAAACGGTAGCGGACAGTACTTTAATTACTTACACGATAACAGATAAAAACGGCAAATTTATTTTGGAAGGAAAGACTTCAGCAAAAAATGTACGGATAAATTTTAGCTATGTAGGTTATCAAAATTTTCAGAAGACGGTGAATTTAGATACGCCCGTGCAGGATTTGGGGAGTATTCCTATTTCAGTTTCGGTGGCAAATTTAGATGAAGTTGTTGTAAAATCGCGTGCCCCGATTACCATTAAAAAGGACACTTTAGAATTTAATGTGACTTCATTTAAAACAAAAAAGAACGCCACTGTTGAAGATTTATTGAAGGAACTTCCGGGCGTTGAAGTAGATGCACAAGGAAATATAACCGTTAATGGGAAACCAGTGAACAAAATTTTGGTAAATGGAAAACCATTTTTTGGGGACGATCCCACCATTGCAACCAGAAACCTAACCAAAGAAATAGTTGAAAAAATACAGGTAACCGATACCAAAACAGATTCTGAAGCATTTACAGGTGAAAAAGGGGATGAAAATAATAAAACTATAAACATTAAAATTGACGAAGAAAAAAATAAAGGCATTTTCGGCAGGGTAGCGGCTGGAGGCGGAACCGATGAACGTTTTGAATATGCTGGACTTATAAATTATTTTGACAATGATTTGCGAATTAGCGCCTTGGGAGGCGGAAATAATACTAACTCCCCAGGATTTAGTTTTGGTGAAATAGAAAAAATGTTCGGCAGTGGCAGACAACTTAATTTTAATAGTAATGGCTCCTTTAATTATAACGGAATGGCGTTTGGCGGAGGTGATGGCATCACAAATTCTAGAACTGCCGGAGCCAATTTTGCCAAGGACTTTGGAAAAAAAACAGATATTAGCACAGATTATTTTTATTCCTCCGCAAACACGTTTAATGAAGAATTGCGAAATCGTGAAAACATTTTACCCGAAAATAGGTATCTCTCTAACGTAAATACTACTTCAGAAACCGACAGCTATACTCATACGGCCAACCTAAAATTTAATACACAGATAGATTCCACATTTTTAATAGCAATTCGCCCACAGCTATCATTTAATAAAGTAATATCAAACTTTACTAAGAACGAGACGAGCAAAAATGCAAATGAGGAGCTTATTAACCAATCTGTTAACGATAACCACAGCGAAAGAGACGGAAATAATTTTAATAATAGGCTCTCGGTAACCAAAAAATATGGTGGCAATGGAGGCTTTTTTAGAATTATAGCCACAAACAAAATTAATGCGATCGCCAACCAAGATTACATATTTAGCGAAACACAAATTTTTGGTGAAGACCCAAATACCCTTTTAAGAAACCAGCGAACCAATGGCAAGAAAAGTGCATCAGGATTTTCCGTAACCCCGCAGTGGCGTCTACCCATTATTGCCGATACACTCTTTTTAAATTTAGAATATAATTTTGAAAACGAGAAACGAAAGGACCGAAAGGATGTTTTTGATTTTGACGAATTTTCAGAAGATTATACCACTTTCAACACAGCTCAGAGTACCGATTTTACCAATACAAATCAACAGTCAAGTCCAGAAATGGGCGTAACTTATACTACTGGAAAAATCTATGCTCGCGTAAATGCTGCTTATGTTTTTAGAACGTTGGAAAGCGATGATGCGCTAAGAGATATACATTTCAAAAATGATTTTAATGCGTTGGAGATGAGTGTTAATTTTCGATATAAATTCAGTAAAACATTCAGTGCCTTTTCAGGATATTATTTACAGAATACTGCGCCAGACATAGACCAACTTTCACCTTTTGTTGATATTTCGGATCCTTTGAATATTACTCGCGGAAATCCAGATTTGAAACCTTCAAACGAACATCGTTTCTATTTGGGAGGAAATAATTACGATTTTAAAAACCAAACAGGATTTTATTCATATTTAAATTTCGAATTCAGTAACGACCGTGTCGTGCCCAAAACCACAGTAGATGAAAATCTCGTAAAAACCACCACCTTTACAAATGTAAACGGCACGTATAGTTTGTCTGGAAATATTGGTTTCAATAAAAGTTTTAAAATAGACAGTTTACGCACTATTAAATACGGAGCTTTTCTATATGCTACCGGAAATAGCAATGTAAATTTTAATAATAACGTGCAGTACAATAGTACCACGATTAATTATACCCCGTCAATAAACGCTACGTTTACTTGGAAAGATTTGTTTGAGCTAAGCCCCAGATATAGCTATAATTACAGCACAAATAGCATTGATGTTAGTACATTTGAAAATAGCAATTACACACGACACGAATTTAATTTGCGGACCACAACTTTCGTCCCAAAATCTTTGGAATGGCGCAACGATTTTATATATGTTTATAATGCAGATGTTACCGAGGGTTTTAACAGAAGCTATGTTTTTTGGAACAGTTCGCTAACCTATTCATTCCTAAAAGACAGCGGTAGTGCGACTCTAAAAGTTTACGATTTGCTGAACCAAAACAGTAATGTTCGTCGTACCTCAAACCAAAATTATATTCAAGACGTTCAGAGTACGGTTTTAAAGCAATATTTTATGCTTACGCTGAGTTATAAATTTAATACGCTCGGTAAAAAAGGAGAGATAAAGGATAATCCGTGGGATTGATTTAGTGCTAAATTTCAGTAATGCATCAACTATTACGGATTTCTTTAAAATAATTTAAAATTCAAGAACCATAATATTCGGAATTTTTTTTTGCGCATCGAGGGTGTTAAAATTTATTTCTCACCATATCTGGCTGGTCATTAACTCCATCTAATTTAGATCTAAGCCGGGTAAAAAATTTCAGAGAAAATTGAAAAATCGGGCTCAGGATAAAAGTATAAATAAATGTTACCCAAAACACAGGGCCTCCCAATAAAAACCCGATAACCAGCACTATGCTCTCCACTAAAATTCGGGCTTTACTCACAGATAATCTTGTTCGTTCTGATATGGAAAGCATAAATCCATCTCTTGGGCCAGCGCCTACGCCTCCCGAAACGTATAGACCTCCGCCCAAACCTATGAGCACGATTCCCACCAGTAGTATTAAATAGTCTGTCCAATTGTAACTTGCATCTGGCAAAATATCTATCCAAAGAAAGAAATCCATGATTGGTCCAATGAGCAATGCATTGAGAAATGTACCAATATTAATATACTTTTTACTCACCAATAGTGAAATGCCTATTAGCAACAAACCAACCACGATACTCCAAGTGCCAATACTAAAACCAAAATGTTCAAACAAGGCCACGTTTAGAACATCCCAAGGATGTAAGCCTAGATGTTTTACCTTAACGGAAACCGCCACGCCCAGTCCAAAAAAAATAAGACCAAGAAAAAAAAATGCATAACGAATACTGTTGTGCCGCCAAACTTTTGATGCTTGTGTTTTCATGAATTAGCTTCGGAAAATTAAAGCTGCAAACTACGAAAATTGAAAGGTAATTGGGGGTGATTTTTTTTAAAAATGGTGAATGTTTCAGAATATACAATCAATAAATACTAACCGAAATAAAGTTAGTCACTGCTATCTTTACTCTTCTCTATTTAGCTTTGAAAATACTCCTACAAAGTGAAGAATTGTAAAGGGGCGATCCAGTTTTTACAGATTTCAATTTTATGTAGCGTAAAAGAATCTTACCTTTAGGCTAAGCGCATAAATCAAGGAGTAAAATATGCCCTATATAAACAATTCATCTTACGAAACCGACTTCATTTTTCAAAATGGACATATTTCTACAATTTACGAAGGCATTATTCGCAAATTGAATGCGCCTAACTATAAACGAAAGCGATTGCTATTGCCCGATGGAGATTTTCTGCTATTAGATTATATTGTAAATAGTTCTAAAAAAGCTATTATATTGTGTCACGGATTAGAAGGCGATTCGCGAAAAAACTACAACAATGCTTGTGCGAACTTTTTTATCGCTAAAGGGTATTCGGTTTTTGCTTGGAACAACCGCAGTTGTGGTGGTGAAATGAACTTGCTGCCATATCTGTACCATCACGGTTCCATCACAGATTTAGAATTTGTAATTGAACACGTAATTGCGAGCGGATTTGAAGAAGTTTTCCCAATTGGGTTTTCTTTGGGTGGGGATCAAATTTTAAATTATCTGGGTAGAAATAAAATTTCTGATAAAGTAAAAGCAGCGGTGGCTATTTCGGCACCAATTCAATTAAAATCCAGTGCCGAAAAAATTCAAAGTGGAATTAGTAAAATATATTTAAGTCGTTTTATCCGGAAGATTAGGGCAAAGATTCAATATAAATCACAACAATTTCCAGATATAATTTCCCAAGAAACCTCAAAACAAATTAAAACATTTGAGGATGTAATTCTCCGGTTTATAGTTCCTGTTCACGGGGATTATTTAGATCTTGAAGATTATTATTTAAAAGCCTCTCCAAAATATTCCATCGACGGTATTAAAACGCCAGTTTTGGTCATGAATGCTTGGGACGATCCTATTTTGGGGAAAGATGACCATCCTATTGCGCTGGCTGAACATCACAAGTATTTATTTTTGGAAACGCCTCACCATGGGGGGCATTGTGCATTTCCGTTGAAAATATCTAAACACCCCTACTCCGTAGTGCGTGCTTTTGAATTCTTTGAAGAAATTGCGAAGTAAAGCAGCTATAATTTAGCTGAAATTCACGGTTCTGTAATTACTCATTCGTAAATACAGTTTACCATCCACCGCTAGCACCGCCGCCTCCAAAACCGCCACCACCGAAACCACCGCCAAAACCGCCGCCTCCACCAAAACTTCCTCCGCCGCCAAAGCTACCGCCGCCACCGCCAAAACCACCGCGGCCCAGGCTGCTGAGTACAATTATATCAAGCAAGCTACTACCGCCACCTTTACCGCCTCTACCACCTTTGTTTATTAAGGCAATAATGATAATGATAAAAATGAATATGATAAAAAATGGAATGGGCGTTCCGTCTTTTTTGCTGAAATCCCTATCTTCTTTAAATTCACCTTTTAAAGCTGCAAATATGGCATCGCTGCCTTTATCGAACCCGGCATAATAATTTCCTGATTTAAATTCAGGAATCATAATGCGGTTTATAATTCGCTCGGACATCAAATCGGTTATTCTGTACTCAATGCCGTAGCCGGTATTTATATCTACTTGGCGGTCGTCTTTGGCCAGTGTAATTACAATTCCGTTGTCTTCACCTTTTTGGCCAATACCCCATTTTTGACCCCATTCTGCACCTAAAATTGAAATATCCTCACCCTGGGTAGAGCCAATAATTATACATACAATCTGCGTTGATGTAGAATCTGCATAGCGTACCAACTTACTTTCCAAAGCCGTTTTTTGCGAGGGCGTAAGCAAATTTATGTAATCGTATAACGAAGTTTGCTTTTCGGGCTTGGGTGGAATTTCGTATTGTGCTACTACATTTTGAAAACAAAATGTAATAGCTAATAATGTAAGTATAAATTTATATTTCTGAAGAAATGTTCTCATTGCATTTTTTTTCAATCAACTTAATAGTTGCTGAATAAAGTTGAAGTATTTAGGCACACGTAAAAACTACCCTACCGAAATATCATCCGGGAGTTCGTTTTTATCATTTTTTTGGTATGGGAAATGTTTCTTTAACTGTTCGCCTGCTTTTAAAATTCCTTCTACCAAGCCTTGTTTCATGTGGCCATTTTTAAAATGGTTAATAATAATATCTTTGGTACTTTCCCAAAAGTTTTGCCCTACTATATCATTAATGCCCTTATCGCCCATAATTACTAACGTCCGATCGTTTACGGCTACGTATATTAATACCCCATTGCGCGCTTTTGTGTTAGCCATATTTAACATATCAAACACTTCTGCAGCGCGATCAAAAGCGTCTATCGGTTTATTTGGTTCTTCCGCAGAAACCGAACTGGGTTCTATATGAACACGTATCTCGCCCGAGGTGTTTTTCTCAGATTTGCGAATGGCTTCAATTATAGCTGCTTCTTCTTCCTTTGTAAGAAAATCTTCAACTTTAGACATGGTTCTTCTTTTTATTTTCAAAAATGGTTTTCAATCGAAATTTTACCGTACTCGAATAGCACTTGCTTATTTCGTATCTTTTCCGAAGTCGAAATCTACTTTTGGTGCATTTTCGCTACCGGCATCAGCTTTAAAGTATGCTTTTTCGTGGAAACCAAGAATTCCTGCGAAGAGTTTTGTAGGAAATTGATTTAGCTTAGTATTTAACATACGAGCAGTTTCGTTAAACCTATTTCGTTCAACATTTATACGGTTTTCGGTACGCTCTAGTTCGTTTATTAATTCTTTAAAATTTTCATTAGCCTTTAAATCCGGATATCTTTCAAAAACTGCTAAAAGACGCGATAGGGCAGAACTAACGCCAGCCTGCGCTTGTTGAAATTGTGCCAATTGCTCTGGGGTAATATTTGTAGGATCTACATTAATTGATGTGGCCTTGCTACGGGCTTCGGTAACGGCAATAAGGGTTTCCTGCTCAAATTCTGCATAGCCTTTTGCGGTACTTACAATATTCGGAATTAAGTCTGCACGACGTTGGTAGGAGCTTTCAACATTAGCCCATTGTGCGGTGGCCTTTTGGTCTAAGACTACCAATTTATTGTTGAGGCTGGCCAAGTAGCCTCCGATAATTAAAATAACGCCAACAATTATAATAAGAGGTAACCATTTTTTCATAATAGGATTGATTTTAGAGTTGTTCTTTAATTTTTAATAGTTCTGCTTTTACCGATTCCAATTTGCGAATAATCTCAAATTGATTTAGTGTTTTTTGTTTGTTTTCCTTTAAGTGAATTTTAGCGCCTTCGAGTGTAAATCCGCGTTCTTTCACTAAATGATAAATTAATTCGAGGTTTTTTATGTCCTGAGGGGTAAACTTACGGTTGCCCTTGGCATTCTTCTTTGGTTTTAATACATCAAATTCCTTTTCCCAAAAACGTATTAGCGATGTATTTACGCTAAAAGCTTCGGCTACTTCGCCAATGCTGTAATACAATTTTTCGGGTAGGTCAATGTGCATTTTTTTTAATTATAAATTTATAATTCAAAAAATTCTAAATTAATCCAGCGATTGGTTTTCTTCCTGCGACTTTCTTAAAATATCTGCAAATTCTTCTGCAGTTAAGCTTCCGTAGTAAAAGTTAATTGGGTTAATACGCTCATTGTCTTTAAAAACTTCGTAATGGCAATGCGGTGCTTCACTTCTTCCGGTGCTACCAACAAACCCAATGATATCGCCGCGTTGTACCTTTTGCCCTACACGAACATTGTATTTATACAAATGTGCGTATAAACTTTCGTAACCATAGCCGTGGTTTATTACCACGTGGTTTCCGTAGCCAGTTGCAGTATTATCGGCACGAGTAACTTTACCGTCGCCCGTTGCGTATACCGGTGTTCCTCGAGGTGCGGTAAAATCCATTCCGTAGTGAAACTTGCGCGCTTTTGTAAAAGGATCTGTGCGGTAACCGTAACCAGAGGCCATGCGGGTAAGGTCTTCATTTTTTACTGGCTGTATGGCTGGAATAGCTGCCAAAAGTTTCTCTTTTTCTTCTGCGAGTTTTGCTATTTCGTCCAAAGATTTAGATTGGATTACAATCTGTTTGGTCAATACATCTAAATTGCGGGTGGTATTTATTATTAATTTTGAATTGTTGAAACCCTCTAAATCCTTGTATCGGTTTATTCCTCCAAAACCAGCGCGTCGCTGTTCTTCGGGAATAGGGTTCGATTCAAAATACACGCGATACAAATTGTTGTCTCTTTCCTCAACTTCGGCAAGTACGGCCTGTGCCTGATCAATCTTTTTGTTTAAAAGTTCAAACTGGAGTTCCATATTGTTTAACTCGCGTTGAAGCGCCAATTCTTTGGGGGTTTGTACTTGTGGGAGATTTATATAAACTAGGAACCATAAAAAACCACTCAGTGCCATACCCAGAAAACTCAGGATAAAGATTTTTAACTTTCTCCCTTTTTTTCTTTCTATTTTTCGGTACGAGAGCGTTTCGCTATCGTAGTAATATTTAACCTTAGACATGCGTTAAAAAATTGCTATTTTTGCGCGTTGCTTATTCGCGCGAGGTAAAGGTAACGTTTTTACAAAGATAGAAATTGTTTACTTCTGCGCCCAAGCATTAATTTAGCATAATTTTATAACAAATGAAGTCTCAGGAAATACGTTCCCAATTTTTAGAATTTTTTAAATCGAAACAACATACCATTGTACCTTCTGCACCAATGGTAGTAAAAAACGACCCAACCCTAATGTTTATAAACAGTGGGATGGCGCCGTTTAAAGAGTATTTCTTAGGGAATGGCACCCCAAAAAGCAATCGGATAGCCGATACTCAAAAATGTCTTCGCGTTAGCGGAAAGCACAACGATTTGGAAGAAGTGGGCATGGATACCTACCACCACACCATGTTTGAAATGTTAGGCAATTGGAGCTTTGGCGATTATTTTAAAAAGGAAGCCATTGAATGGGCGTGGGAACTGTTAACCGAAGTTTATAAAATTGATAAAGATAGCCTCTACGTTACCATTTTTGAAGGCGACGAAAGTGAAAGTTTAGAACGCGATACCGAAGCATACAATCTTTGGAAACAATTTGTGCCCGAAGACCGAATTTTAAACGGAAATAAAAAAGACAATTTCTGGGAAATGGGCGACCAAGGTCCTTGTGGTCCGTGTAGCGAAATACATATTGATATTCGTTCTGCTGCAGAAAAAGCTAAAATTTCCGGGAAGGACTTGGTAAACCAAGACCATCCGCAAGTTGTGGAAGTTTGGAATTTGGTTTTTATGCAGTTTAACCGGAAAGCTAACGGAAGCTTAGAAAAATTGGCTTCACAACACGTAGATACCGGAATGGGTTTTGAACGTTTGTGTATGGCACTTCAAAACAAACAAAGTAATTACGACACCGATGTTTTTACACCGCTAATTCGTGAAATTGAAGCGATAACAAATTCAAAATACGGAAAAGACGAAAAGAAAGATATTGCAACTCGCGTTATTGCAGACCATATACGTGCCGTAGCTTTTTCAATTGCAGATGGTCAATTGCCAAGCAATACAGGTGCTGGCTACGTAATTAGAAGAATTTTACGAAGAGCAATTCGCTACGGATTTACATTTTTGGATAAAAAGGAACCGTTTATTTATAAACTCGTGGCAACTTTAAGCGCACAAATGGGCGAAGCTTTTCCAGAACTTATTACCGAAAAAAATTTGATAACAAACGTAATTCGCGAAGAGGAGCAGTCGTTTCTTCGTACGCTCGATCAAGGTTTGGTATTGCTCGAAAACGTTATTGAAACTGCAGATTCCAAAGAAATTTCTGGAAAAAAAGCTTTTGAATTGTACGATACCTTCGGTTTCCCGATAGATTTAACAGCATTGATTCTCCGCGAACGCGGCTATTCTTTAAACGAAAAGGAATTTGATGCCGAGCTGCAACAACAAAAAAATCGTTCTCGTGCTGCAACAAAAGTGGAAACGGGAGATTGGGAGGTTTTGGAAAAGGACGATGTTGAAGAATTTGTAGGGTACGACACTCTGGAAACACAAGTAAGAATTACCCGTTACCGAAAGGTGGAAAGTAAAAAAGATGGCGAAATGTACCAACTTGTTTTTAACCTGACCCCTTTTTATCCCGAGGGTGGAGGCCAAGTGGGCGATAAGGGTTATCTAAAGGCGGCAGACGGCGGCGTTACATATATTGTAGATACAAAAAAGGAAAATAATTTAATTATTCACTTTACAAAAACGCTTCCGCGAAATTTAGATGCTACTTTTACAGCTGTGGTAGATCAACTTCAACGAAGCCGAACTGCTTCAAACCATACTGCCACACACTTACTTCACCAAGCTTTGCGAAATATTTTAGGCGAACATGTTGCTCAAAAAGGAAGTATGGTACACAGCCGAAATTTGCGTTTTGACTTTTCACATTTTGCAAAAGTTACCGATGAACAATTAAAACAAGTTGAAGACTTTGTAAATGCGCGAATCCGTGAGGGAATCGCTTTAGAAGAAAAACGTAACATTCCGTACCAACAAGCTATTGACCAAGGTGCAATTGCGTTATTTGGCGAAAAATACGGCGATGCGGTTCGGGCCATAAAATTCGGCAAATCAATAGAACTGTGCGGCGGTACGCATGTGCCGAATACTAACGATATTTGGCATTTTATAATTACTTCGGAAGGGGCTGTTGCATCTGGAATCCGGCGGATTGAAGCCATAACGGGCGATGCTGCAAAACAGTATTTTATTGACAGAAGCGAATCTTTTGCCTCACTTCAAAAAGCGCTGAACAATGCGCAAGACCCAGTAAAGGCAGTGGAAAGTTTGCAAGAAGAAAACAGCATATTGCAAAAACAGATTCAACAGTTGTTAAAAGACAAAGCAAAAAATTTAAAAGGCGATCTAAAGGCTGAAATAGAAAATATAAACGGAATAAACTTTCTTGCGAAAAGGATAGATTTAGACGCCGGTGGTATGAAAGATTTAGCTTTTGAAATGGGCGGCGAAACCGAAAATCTATTTCTGGTATTTGGAACTGAAAAAGATGGAAAGGCACTTTTGGCGTGTTATATTTCAAAAGAATTGGCTTCGGAAAAAAACCTCGATGCCGGAAAAATTATTCGCGAACTCGGAAAATACATTCAAGGCGGCGGCGGCGGACAAGCATTCTTTGCAACTGCGGGAGGCAAAAACCCTGCAGGAATTGAAGAAGCTTTATCAAAAGCAAAGGAATTTATAAAGTAGCAGTTTGCAGTTTCAGTATTCAGTACTGCCAACTGCTACTGCCAACTGAATACTGAATTATGAAACTTCAAACGGAAATACCGCTGAGCGCAGAAGAAAATCAGATAGATTACACTTCCAAAGTGCTTTTAATGGGAAGCTGTTTTTCGGAAAATATTGGGGCTAAGTTTAACTATTTCAAATTTAAAAATCTACAAAATCCGTTTGGGGTTATTTTCAATCCAGTATCTATTGAAAAACTTGTAGTTCGAGCAATCGAAAACAAATTATTTTCCGAAGCAGATATTTTTGAGCACAACGGAATCTGGAAATGTTTTGAAGCGCATTCTGAGCTGGCGGCTTTAGATAAAAATGAATTTCTAGCCAATCTGAATTTGGCATTAAAAAACCTTCGGGAAGCGTTATTCACTTCAACACATATTATATTCACGTTCGGAACTTCTTGGGTTTACAGACACTTGGAAAATAATGAAATAGTTGCGAATTGCCACAAACTTTCGCAGCAGTATTTCCAAAAGGAGTTACTTTCTATTGAAGCTATTTTAAGCAGTATTCAGAATATTTCAGAAAAAATTAATACTGTAAATAAAGGGGCTCAACTTATTTTTACGGTATCCCCAGTTCGGCATCTTAAAGATGGTTTCACTGAAAATTCGCTCAGTAAGGCACATCTTATTTCCGCAATCCAGCAATCATTGTCACTTCGAGCGCAGTCGAGAAGTTTCTATTTTCCATCGTATGAAATTATGATGGACGAGTTGCGCGATTACCGTTTTTACGCCGAAGATTTGCTTCACCCTAACAAAACGGCTATCGAAATTATTTGGAATAAATTTTCAAAAGCGTGGATTTCTTCGGAAACGGAAACTCTTCAGAAAGAAATAGCTTCAATTCAAAGTGGTTTGCGTCACAAATCTTTCAACCCTAAAAGTGCGGAACATCTTCAATTCTTGGATAAACTTGAACGGAAAATTGCAACTCTTCAACAACGATTTCCGCATATCCAATTTTAAAACTGGTTTTAATTCTACCCTCTTCGGTCTGCCGATTTCAATAGAATACGTCAATTGCCCTATTGTGAAGTATCTGTAATTGAGGCAACTTTGTATCAAAATAGTAATCACGTATCCGCCACGGCGGAGAACTAAAACCAAACATTATGAAAACTTTCAACAAAACAATTTTAGTATTAATGGCTGTACTAGCAGTTAGTTTAACGTCTTGTAAAAAGGATGATGACGGTGGCGACGATCCACAGGGTGGCACAGGAACATTCTCGGCAAAAGTAGATGGTAACAGCTTTACGGGGATGCAGGGAACTGTGGCAGCACAGTTATCCAATTCTGGCTCTTCGCAAGTTTTAGCTATAAGTGGCGGAACTGAGCAATCTGAAAACCTGCAAATGATGATTCTAAACTTTGATGGTGAAGGCACTTACGACCTTAATTTTATGAATTTAGGTACGTACAGCTACCTTCCAGATCCAGGAAATCCAGATCCAAACACAGTTGTAATTTATACAACTTTAGGAACGGGACAGGGAAATAATGGTACACTGAGCATTTCTAGCTTTGATGGCAATACTGTAAAAGGAACATTCAGATTTACAGGGTTTAATTTAGATGACAACAACGACACAGTTGAGGTGACTGAAGGCCAGTTCAACATTGAGGTTACTAATAACTAATTATTAAAAAGAAAACACAAATTAGAATCTCAGATGTTGAGGTTTTTACGTGGGCCGGGGACAAAACGCAAGTTTTTTCTCCGGTTTTTTTATGCCCAATCTCTCCAAAGAGAGAAAGTTTGGTCCAGATTCTTCTTCATAATTTGAAGCTAAATACGGCAACTGCCCTATTGATTATCCCTTCATTTCGGGGCACCTTTGAATATCAACATTTAAAAAACCACGATTATGAAAACTTCAATTTGTTTTTACGTTTTTCTTTGTTTAGCATTTTGCACTGAAAACGTACTGTTAGCCCAAAGAGCGGAGGAACCAGATTTTCGCTACGATACTGGAGCCAAAATTAATGAAATGCAACTTACCCAAGGAGGTACAATGGTAGTTGCTACCAATGATGGTTTAGTGGGGATTAAGCCAGGTAGCAACCAACTGTTGTTTAATTTTACCGAATACGGACGAGTAAAACCAGAAGAACTCACCTTTGTGTCAAATGCGCCGTACGTTGTAATTTTTCAAGGAGGCTTTGCTAATTTGAATTCAAAAAAAACCGTTATCGATTATATTTCCGGTAAAACTCTTTTTAGTACCGAAAGTAATGGTTGGAAAGATGTTATAACCCTAAATGTTATGATGCCCCAAAACAAATTAGTAGTAAGCGGTAATAGAACTTCAAAAGAACAATATGCACAACAAGTAGCGGTGTACGATCTTAATACAGGAAAAGAAGATTACAGGTTTGATATTGGCGAACCCGGTCGTGTAGGGATAGCAAAAACCTATATGGTAACCGGTACGCCTCTATTATTAAAAAACAGTTTAGTGGTGCCTACGTCGCAAGGAGTTTTTAATATGAAAGCCCAAACGGGAGAACTTATTTGGAAAAACGATATGAAAAATATGAATGCGCTTGTTGCCGATGCTTCAGAAACTGAAATATATGCTTTTGAATCGGTAAACCAAGGAAAAAATACCCGCATTCACAAATTAGGAATAAATGGCGCAGAGCTTTGGAAAGATGATCATAAAGTAAAAGGGCAAATAGCTAATTTTCAAATTTTACCAAATGGAATTGCGGTAGTGAGTAACCAGAGTGATGGTGGTAGTAACAGCGTTTTTGCAGCAAAAAATGAATCGAACATTGCATTTTTAAGCGCAACTAACGGTGAAGATCTTTGGGATAAAGCCCCAAAAACCAAAGGGTATGTACAACATTTTTACGTGATGGAAGACGGTATTCTCTTCGGGATTTATGAAGGTGGAATTAATAAAATTTCTTTTGATGGTCAAACGCTTTTCAAAAAACCACTAAAAACTGGTGAAAATATTTTAACAATGGCGCATACGCCACAGGGGTTAATTTATATTACTTCGGAAGATGCTAATATTGTAAATCTCAGCAACGGAGAACAAGTTTGGAAAAAACCCTTAAAATATAAAAGAGCTGGCGCGGTAAGCTCTACTTTCGATAAAAAGAACAATCGCTACTTAATTAGTGCAGATGAAACTTTGTATGCCGTAGATGCAAATTCCGGTGAAGTAAGCACATTAGCCGAATCTAAATTTGATGGCAAGGAAGATCCCTCGCACGTAGAAATTCGCGATGGAGGAATTTTACTTACGAGCGATCAAAATATGCAATTAATAGATTGGAATGGTGGCAAGCAATGGCACGAATATTATCGCGCTCCAGGGAAAAGTGCAATGGGAGCTATTTTGGCAGGTGTTGCAGCGGTTGCCGCAGCAACAACGGCAGTGGCTGCAGCTAACTCATCTGTACAAAACAGACTTGCAGGCTATGATGACAGAGCCGATCGCGAAGCAGATTTAGCGGGAGGAATGGCTGCTGCTAGTGGTGCATCTATAGCCGAAATGCTCAAGCGTTTTAAAGCTACAGCAGCAACTAAAAACGACCAATTTATACTTACAAAATTGGATGATGGCGTTGGGTTAGTAAAGATTAACAAAGACTCCGGAAACAAGGAAAAAGAAATTGTTCTAAAAGATAAAAAGCCAGAATATGTTGTAGACGAAATAGGTGGCATACTATATTACAAAGCAGATAATAATTCCATTTTTGCTTACGATCTTAAAAAGTAAACTAACTACTAACCGGGTTACTTTTCAAAACCACAAGTGAAGTGAGGAGCATTTGAGGTTGCCAAAACCCCATATTAACCTATGGGGTTTTATTTTTTTATTTCTAAAATTCAACAAATTATACTTTAGATTAACCAAATAACTATGTGGAAAGCAATTTTATTACCAACCAAATCCAACTTCGTTTTATGGGCAAATGCGCTCTTTCTGTTATTGCTTTTAGCCTTTAAATTAGCCGATCCGTTAACCATTGTTTTTGCCTATTTTTTAGAAACTATCGTTATTGGAATTATCCATTTGGCAAAATTAGCTCTGGTAAGCAAATACGGAAAAAAATCTACCGATCCAAATGCGCAACTTACAGGAATTCCGTTAATGCTCTTTTTTACTGTGCATTACGGTATGTTTGTAGCTATTCAATCTATTTTTGCCTTTACACTTTTTCAAGGCTCAGTTCCCGGGATTAAGGATGGTTTTTATTTACTTCACAACTACACCTATTTACTGAGTAGCGCAGGAATGCCTTTAATTTTGGCTTCTATTTTCATAAATAACTTAAGCTACTTTTACACAAATTTTATTAAAAATGAAAAGTATAAAGAGTACGCGCCAGATAACATTATGATGAAACCCTACGTACGTATATTTATACAACAATTTGTAGTGATTTTAGCATTCTTCTTTTTTATGCTTTCCAATGACGGTTACGTTGCCGCAATACTTTTAATACTGTTTAGGCTTTTTATAGATTTGGTATTGTTCTCTATAAAAAAAGACGGAAGGATGTTGGAGCTGCTCTCAAAAAAAATAGCAAAATCGCCAGAAGAATATTCAAAAATAGAAAAGCAGCTACAGGAATATAGCGAATAACCAAGGGGTCGTGGTGTTTTCAGATTCAAAAATCCACCCTTCAATCTTGCCATTTGTTTTTTTTCAGTACTTTAGGTAGCTGAACAAAAGCACTTATGAAAAAACTTTCGTGTATTGCACTTTTTCTAATATTCGGGATTTCCTCACTTTTTTCTCAGTCTGCACAAAAAAAAATAGACAGTTTAATGGTGGTTGCCGAAAGCTCAAACGACTCGGTGAGGCTCAGGATTTTTAATCGCGTTAGTTTTTACTACATTTTTAATGAACCGGTACGAGCGAAAAAATTATTGTTAAAAGGCATAAAAGCTTCACAGCAAAAAAACAATCCGTTTTCTGAGGCAGAACTTACTAATACGTACGGAATTTACTACGATGTTTCGGGAAATTCAGATTCGGCAAAATATTATTTTGAAAAAGCATTAGATATAAGCCAAGCCCACAATTATAAAACAATTACCATTATGGTAATTAATAACTTGGGCATGTTTCATTGGAATAAAGGCAATTATCAAGAAGCGTTATATTACTTTTTTCAAGCCTTAGAGATGAATAAAAGCGAAATTTCCAGTTCGTCTGCAGATACATATTATAGCAATATAGGGCTAATTTACCAGGAAATGGGCCTTCCGGACAAAGCCTTGGAATATCACAACCAAGCGCTAGAACTACGGCGTGCGATAGGAGATAAAAAGAATATTGCCATTTCGTTAAACAATATTGGAATTTCCCTGTCGCAGAAAAACAAGTATAACGAAGCTGAAAAAGCATTTAATGAAGCTGTAAAAGCAGCCGAAGAAGCAAACGAATACGGAGTGCTTTACAATACTTTAAACGGATTGGCCAATTTGCACATTGCAACGGGAGCTTACACCAAGGCAATTCCTATTTTACAAAAATCTATTTCGGAAAGAAACCGTTTGAATATTGAAAGACGGGCAAATCTTTCGGCAATTGCCAATATTATTTCGGCATATTTAGGCTCCGGGCAAATAAATAAGGCTAAAGATTATATTGAAACCGGAAATAACTTTTTAGTTGAATTTCCCGACCTTTTGGTTTCGGCCGTAGATTTTTACGGGGCCGCTTCCCAAGTGTATTTTATGGAGAACAACTATACTGAAGGAATGCGTTATTTTGAAAAGGCCCTTGCCGCAAAAGACAGTATTTTTTCTACTGAAAATGCCGAAAAAACCGCAAACTTAGAAACAAAATTTAAAGTTTCCGAAAGGGAAAGAGATCTTGCCGAAACACGTGCCAATCTTGCAGAAAGCGAACTAAAAGTTGAGCAAAAAAACACTTTTATTTTCGGGATGACGGCCTTGGTTTTAATACTTGGGCTTTTAGGATATTTATTGTACAATCAACAAAAATTAAAAAATAGACAGCTTAAAAAGGAAGGCGAATTAAAAACCGCCCTTGCAAAAATTGAAACCCAAAATCAATTGCAGGAACAGCGGTTGCGTATTTCGCGCGACTTGCACGACAATATTGGTTCGCAGCTCACTTTTATTATCTCTTCAATAGATAACTTGCAATACGGATTTTCAGAAAAAAATGAAAAACTGAACGAGAAATTAAATAGCATCAGCAAATTTACCGGGCAAACCATTTTTGAGTTGCGAGACACTATTTGGGCGATGAACAAAACAGATATTTCAATTGGCGATCTGCAGGCTCGCATTGCTAATTTTATTGAAAAGGCGGGTATAGCGAGCAATGTTAATTTTCAGTTTCACTTAGATAATTCTATAGAAAAGGAAATAGTTTATAATTCTATTCAAGGGATGAATATTTACAGAATAATTCAGGAAGCCGTTAACAACGCCTTAAAATATTCTGAAGCAACGGCTATAACCGTTCACTTTTCCAAAATGCTTCACACTGCTAAAACGAAAGGCAAAACTGAGTTTATTTATAAAATTGAAATAATAGACAATGGCAAAGGTTTTAATCCCGAAAAAATCACTTTTGGTAACGGTATTGCGAATATGAAAAAACGCACAGAAGACTTACGGGGAAAACTGGAAATAATTTCAGAAAAAGAAACGGGAACTACAATCGTTCTTAAATTTTAAGAAATTTATATTTTTAGTAATGCTGGAAGAGTAAATAGGGCAATTGCCCTATGGGCTATCACGTCGCGAATCTGTATTTTTATGTTTTAAAACCAGGTAAAACTATGTACTTGCAAATCGCCATATTATCGGTTTTATTGCTTTCCGTTATTGGGATTGTATTTTGGTTTTTACAGATGAAAAAAACAGAAATACAGACTCATAATCAAAAAATGGCGAACTTAGAAAATGCTATTTTTAAAAATTATAGTCAACTAAATTTTAGATCGCTTAATCTAAATAAATACGATTTTTTAAAGTACAATTTAGACGAGGCTTTGATTAAACAGCCAGACATAGCACTATAAATTATGGTTAGATTTCTACTTCTCTTCGCACTTTTCTACTGTTCTGGCAGCCTTTATTCACAACAAAAACAATCAATTGATTCCATTAATAAATTATATGTGCAAGGACTAAATATTCCTCAAGATTCTATAGTAGCCCTGTTTCAAAATAATGCCGAAAACGCCAGAAAAATTTCATATAAGCTCGGGATAGCAGATGCCTATTTTCAACTTTCTTTGGTATATGGTTACCAAGGCAATTATGAAGAAAGCACCAAAAATTCAATCGAGGCCATAAAAATTTATGAAAACGAGAACAAATTGGATAGACTCGCAGATTATTATGGCGAATTGGGCTATAGCTTAAAATACAGCGATCTGCCAAAAGCTTTGCAGTATATGCAAAAAGGAAAAGCCATTGCCGAAACCAATAACTTTGAAAACGAGCTCAAGGATATTTACAATAATTACGGCGTTTTAAAGGAAATTAATAATGAGTTGGACAGCGCGTTATTTTACTTCAATAAAGGTTTAGAAATTAAATTAAAACTAAACGATACCATTGGCGTTCCTTACAGCTGGAGTAATATTGCCGGTGTTTATGGGTTACAAGAAAATTTCCCAAAATCAAGGGAGTATTTTAACAAATCGTTGCAGCAGCGATTACTTTGGGCAGATTCACTGGGCATTGCCGAAAATTACACCCAGCTTGGAGAGGTGTTTTTAGCCGAACAAAAATGGCGCGATGCTATTCCGTTGATGCATAAATCGCTGCCAATTTCTTTAAAAAAGCAGTATCAGAACCTAACGCTGTACAATTATCAAAAACTGACTGATATTTATAAAAAGTTGAACAATGCAGATTCGGCCTTGTTTTATTTTGAAAAATATGCTACCCTAAAAGACAGTATTCACGGTTTAAAAATCCAGGAGCGTATTTCGGCATTAAATATTGAGTTTGAAACCGAAAAAAAGGAAAACCAAATCTTACAACAACGCGCACAATTGGCCGAAAAAGATTTGGAAGTGAGACGTAAAAATAGTTTTATTTTCGGAAGTTTGGGTTTGGCGCTAATTCTCGGTTTGCTCGGCTATTTATTTTACAATCAACAGAAACTGAAAAATAGGCAACTTCAAAAAGAAGGCGAGTTAAAATCGGCTTTGGCAAAAATTGAAACCCAAAATAAACTGCAGGAGCAACGGCTACGCATATCGCGCGATCTGCACGACAATATCGGGGCACAGCTCACTTTTATTATTTCCAGCATAGATAACTTAAAGTTCGGATTTACAGACATCAGCGAAAAACTGAACCAGAAACTCGGAGGCATTAGCAGTTTTACACAACAAACCATTTACGAGCTGCGCGACACTATTTGGGCGATGAACAAAGAAAATATAACTTTTGAAGACCTGCAGACCCGCATCGCTAACTTTATTGAAAATGCCAAAAACGCATCAGAAAAGACTGATTTTTCGTTTAATATTGAAGAAAATGTAGATGAAACCCACATTTTTACTTCGGTAGAAGGAATGAATATTTACAGGATTATTCAAGAAGCCGTAAACAATGCACTAAAATACGCTTCGGCAGATGAAATTGAAGTTAACATTTCTGAAAAAGAAACCGCCTACAATATTGAAATCACAGATACCGGAATGGGCTTCGATCCGGAAAGCACACCGCTCGGCAATGGTTTGAACAATATGAAAAAACGCACACGGGAAATAGGGGGCACACTTCAAGTTAAATCCTCCAAAAAGGGAACTTCCATTTTATTGAACCTACCGAAATAATTTTCAAGATTGAATTTATACGGCAATTGCCTTATTTTTAATCAATTTTGAAATGTCTATTTTTAGTATCTTTAAAACAACTAATCTGCCAAAGATGCTGAAAATTTCAATTGTTGACGACAATTCCTTCCTCATCCACGCCATAAAGGAAAAACTCTCCTTTTTTGAAGACGTTGTTGTAAAGCACACCTCGCTAAATGGGAGCGAGCTGCTTACAAAGTTGGGCGAAGATCACAACCTCGATCTTATTTTAATGGATATTGAAATGCCCGTGCTCAACGGCATTGAAACTACCCAAATGGTCAAGCAGAAATATCCACATATAAAAATAATTATGCTTACCGCTTTTGATAATGACGAGCATATCTTCAACGCTATAAAAGCGGGTGCCGATGGTTATTTGTTAAAAGAAATCAATCCGAAAGATTTATACGATGGAATCTTAGAAACCTTAAACGGCGGTGCGGCAATGAACCCTTCCATTGCGATGAAAACGTTGAAGTTGTTACGAAACCCTATAGATATTCAAAATTTAAAGGACAAGGAAGAAATTTCGCTTTCCATCCGTGAAGTCGAGGTTTTGGAACAACTCAGTAAAGGGTTAAGCTATACTGTAATTGCAGAACATCTTTATCTCTCGCCCAGCACCGTGCGCAAGCACATAGAAAACATCTACAAAAAATTACAAGTACACAGTAAAATAGAGGCAGTTCAAAAGGCAAAAAATCATAATATTATTTAATACTCCTGTCCCCAAAACTTTATAAAACTTTTGGCTATTTATTTTTGTACCGCAAAGGTCTTTAATAATCTGTTGGAAGAGAAAAACTTTGGGGTCTTTACATGCATTAAAAGGAAAATCTTAAAATAAATTGTAGTTTTAGGAATTTATTTTTAACCTGAAATTATACCAAAAATGAAAAAGATTTTTACTTCAGTTTTTCTACTATTATTTGCCTTCCCCATCTTTTCACAGACGCAAAGTGAGGTTGTGGAAGCCATCCAAAAAGAAGCGTACGAAAATTCACAGCTCGATATCCTTGCCCATGAATTGCTGGACGATATTGGCCCGCGCTTAGTGGGAACCCCTCAAATGCAACAAGCGCACGATTGGGCGGTTAACAAATATAAAGGGTGGGGTATTTCCGCAGAAAACCAACAATGGGGCGAGTGGAAAGGTTGGGAACGAGGGATAACCCATATAGACATGGTCTATCCGCGCGTTCAAACTTTAAACGGGATGCAACTGGCGTGGAGTCCCGGAACTTCATCAAAAGGTGTAACAGCCGAATTGATAGTACTTCCCGAGATAAAAGATTCAATTTCATTCAGAAAATGGCTGCCAACCGTCAAAGGAAAATTTGTAATGATTGCAATGAAGCAACCCACCGGAAGGCCGGACGATAATTGGAAAGAATGGGCCACACCCGAATCTTTTGAAAAAATGAAGACGGAAAGAGAAGAAATGACCAAAGAGTGGAACCAAAACATAAAACGCAGTGGCTACGACAGAAGAAGCATTATTCCTGCGTTGGAAAGTGCTGGTGCAGTCGGAATTATAGATTCATACTGGTCTAGAGGCTTTGGGGTAAATAAAATTTTTGGCGCGCGTACTAAAAAGATACCAAGCGTTGACATTCAGTTGGAAGATTACAGTATGCTTTACAGAATGGTGGAACACGGCGATAAGCCTAAAATTCATGTGGTTGCAGAGTCTAAAGATCTTGGTGTAGTGCCAACATTTAATACAATTGCCCAAATAAAAGGAACCGAAAAACCTGACGAATACGTAATTCTTTCAGCACATTTTGATTCTTGGGATGGCGGAACGGGAGCAACTGATAACGGCACAGGCACATTGGTAATGATGGAAGCCATGCGCATCCTTAAAAAAGTATATCCAAATCCAAAACGCACTATTTTAGTGGGCCATTGGGGTAGTGAGGAGCAGGGATTAAACGGCTCTTCCTCGTTTGTTGCAGATCATCCGGAAATTGTAAATAATGTTCAGGCGGTCTTTAATCAAGACAACGGAACGGGTAGAGCAGTGAGTATTAATGGCGCAGGATTTTTACAATCTTACGAATATATTTCACGTTGGTTAAAGGCAGTTCCAGATACTATTAGCAAGCATATAGAAACTACATTTCCGGGCAGACCATCCTCTGGCGGATCAGACAATGCGAGTTTTGTGGCTGCAGGCGCGCCCGCATTTAATTTAAGCTCATTGAGCTGGGATTACTGGAATTACACTTGGCACACAAACCTAGACACCTACGATAAGATTGTTTTTGACGATGTGCAAAGCAATGTAATTTTAGCTGCAATTATGGCTTATATGGCTTCGGAAGACGATTCAAAAACTTCGCGAGAGCAGATTATTTTACCAATAAATGATAGAACTGGCGAACAGCAAACTTGGCCAACGCCAAGAGTTCCGGAACGGAAAGGAGGACTGTAACTTTTTCAAATCTCAAAAAATTAAATCCCAAATTCCAAAAACTAACTTTTGGAATTTGGGATTTGATTTTTAGAATTTATTTATTCTAATCAGTTCGAGCGCAGTCGAGAATTATTTAAGTTGGAAGGCTTCTTTTACTTCATCAACATAGTCCAACTTTTCCCAAGTAAAGAGCTCCACTTCTTTTTCCATTTTGCCATTGTACGGGCTTTCAAAAGTTTTTGTAATAATTTGAGGTTCCCTTCCCATATGGCCGTAAGAAGCCGTTTCGGAATAAATAGGATTTCTCAATTTCAATCTTTTTTCAATTGCCGCCGGGCGCATATTGAAAATTTCAGCAACCTTTTTCGCAATTTCACCATCAGAAAGGTTTACATTTTTAGAATTGTAGGTATTTACTAAAATTGAAGTTGGCTCTACAACCCCAATTGCATAACTTACTTGAACTAAAATTTCATCCGCAACACCTGCAGCAACTAGGTTTTTCGCAATATGTCGTGCAGCATACGCAGCACTTCTATCTACTTTACTCGGGTCTTTTCCGCTAAAAGCACCGCCGCCGTGGGCACCTTTTCCACCGTAGGTATCAACGATAATCTTTCTACCCGTTAGCCCGGTATCGCCGTGTGGTCCACCGATTACAAATTTTCCTGTAGGGTTTATGTGATAAACTATTTCATCATTGAACAATTTTTGAACGTATTCGGGTAGCAATTTCTTTACTCTCGGCATTAAAATTTCCGTGATGTCTTTTTTGATTTTAGCAAGCATTTTTTCATCTTCATCAAACTCATCGTGCTGGGTAGAAACTACAATTGCAACAATTTTCTGCGGAATATTATCATCGCTATACTCAATTGTAACCTGGCTTTTCGCATCGGGACGAAGATATTTTATTTCAGAATTTTCGCGACGAAGCGCAGCCAATTCAATTAAAATTTTATGCGAAATATCTAACGCTAAGGGCATATAATTTTCGGTTTCCTTTGTGGCATAACCGAACATCATTCCTTGGTCGCCAGCGCCTTGTTCTTCTTTATTTGCACGATCAACACCTTGGTTAATATCTTGTGATTGCTCGTGAATTAGCGAAATTACGCCGCATGAATCGCCACTGAATTTATACTCGCCCTTTGTATAACCAATTTTGTTTATCACATCGCGCGCAATATTTTGTACATCAAGGTACGTGTTACTTTTTACTTCCCCGGCTAAAACAACTTGCCCGGTGGTAACCAATGTTTCACAAGCAACTTTACTCTCTGGATCAAAAGCCAAAAAGTTATCTAAAAGCGCATCGCTAACTTGATCCGCAACTTTGTCTGGGTGTCCTTCAGAAACACTTTCTGAAGTAAATAAATAGGCCATAATTTGTATTTAAAATTTTATAAAAAATTAAAACGACGTTGGACAAAATGACGTAAGATGTAAGACTAAAATTAATTGTTTAATTGATCTGAACATCCTAGTCTTAAGTCCTATATCCAAAAGTCTTATGTCATTTTCAAAAGATTTGACGAGCGCGCCAAAGGGAAGTTTTCACTGCCTTTAGCATTTTTAACCCCACATTTGTCGTTGGGTTTCAAACTTGAAAAGTCCAAGCTTGAAGAGGTTGCAATCAGTCAAATCTTTCCTCTTAAATTATCTTGGGCAAAAGTAGAAAAATTAAATGAAGTAGAATTTTATTTAAAGATTTTTGGCGAAATATTTGGGTATTAAATTTTTCCGACGCTATATTTGCACTCACAAAGTTCAAACCTTTATTGAAATGTTATCAAGAAAGGCCGAGGGAATAGACCCTATGACGCCTTAGCAACCCTTAAATTCCCGCGCAGGCGGGAATCTCATTTAAGAAGGTGCTACATTCTACAACAATTTTGAATTTTTTCTGAATTGGCGATAGATAACGACAAGACAATTTCTTTTCTGAAATTGCTTTTCATTTTTTCTTTTTAACATTTTTCTATTGAAGTTCGTCGTAAGGCGTATTTTGGCTTTTGTTTTAATTTTTTTATTAACTCAAAAAAACTAGAAAAATGAGTACACAAAACAATTTCGCAACAAACTTGTTGCACGCAGGACACGATGTAACCGCCAACGGAGGAACCAGAGCGGTGCCAATTTACCAGACTTCCAGCTACGTTTTTAAAAATAGCGACCACGCTGCAAACTTGTTCAATCTTTCTGAACCCGGATTTATTTATTCGCGCCTTAACAATCCAACTTGCGATATTTTGGAAAAACGTTTGGCGGCTTTGGAAGGAGGCATTGGAGCCGTTACTACTGCATCGGGTGCATCTGCCATTTCAACTGCATTATTAACGCTGCTTCGCGCTGGCGACCATATTGTGGCGTCCAGCAGTTTGTACGGCGGCACGTTCAATTTATTGAACGTTACTTTGCCCCGATTGGGAATTACAACCACTTTTGTGGATGGCGCTAACCCAGAAGATTTTGGAAATGCCGTAAAAGAAAATACTCGCGCAATTTTTATTGAATCGCTCGGAAACCCAAAGTTGGACGTTTTAGATATTGAAGCAATTGCAGCGGAGGCGAAAGCGAATAAAATTCCGCTAATCGTAGATAATACAGTCGCTTCCCCAGCTTTGTTGAACCCAATTGCGCATGGTGCAAATATTGTAATCCATTCGCTTACCAAATATATAAATGGTAACGGTACAACCTTGGGTGGCGCAATTATAGACGCCGGAAATTTTGATTGGACCAACGGAAAATTCCCTGAATTCACGGAACCATCTGCTGGATATCACGGCTTGATTTATTCCGAAGTTTTAAAGGAAGCTGCTTTTATCGGAAAAGTACGGCTCGAAGGGCTTCGCGATTTCGGTGCCGCGCTGAGTCCGTTTAGTGCTTTTCAAATTATCCAAGGGCTGGAAACTTTGGAAATTCGACTTAAAAAACACAGTGAAAACGCACTGGAATTTGCAAAGTGGCTGCAAAGTTGCGAAGAAGTAGCATGGGTAAATTATCCTGGTTTGGAGGATAATCCGTATTTCCAACTTGCCCAAAAATACCTGCCAAAGGGGCAAAGTGGCTTGGTTACATTCGGGGTAAATGGTGGTTTTGAAGCTGCTAAAAAAGTAGTTGATAACGTAAAGTTATTTTCTCTTTTGGCGAATATTGGCGATACAAAATCGTTGATAATTCATCCCGCAAGCACTACGCACCAACAGCTCAGCGAAGTAGATCAAGATTCGTCGGGTGTAAGCTCAGATTTAATTAGACTTTCAGTGGGTCTGGAAAATATTGAAGATTTAAAAGCCGATTTACAACAAGCCTTTAAAGCTATTTGTAAAGAGGAATTGGTATAACTATTCCCCATTTTAACTCTGAAATCAAATGGCTAATCTTTCAAATTTAGAAATTGAGGAATACACAACCCATAGCGGGTTTACAGTCAAGAACCTTTCATTAACATATCAAGTTTTTGGAAGGCAATTGGGTACGGCACCCGTAGTTTTGGTAACGCATGCCCTTACTGGAAACAGTAATGTTTGTGGCAAAAATGGTTGGTGGAAACGGTTAATTGGTGCTGAAAAATGTATCGATATTAACGCATATACCATTCTATCATTCAATATTCCGGGCAATGGTTTTGACGGTTTTTTAATTGAAAATTATGAAAACATCACCATTAACGATATAGCGCAATGGTTTTTAATAGGATTGGAACAACTTAAAATATCAAAAATTTTTGCTGGTATCGGGGGTTCCTTGGGCGGAAGTATTCTGTGGCAAATGGCAGTTTTACAACCAAAATTGTTTCAGAATATAATTCCCATTGCAACCGATTGGAAAGCCACAGATTGGGTAATCGCACAGTGTAGAGTGCAAAAACAGATTTTAAATAATTCTGAAAATCCTGTTCACGATGCCCGCGTTCACGCGATGACATTCTATAGATCACCGCAATCTTTTAAGCAGAAATTTAATAGAAGTTTTAGTGAAACCACTCCCATTTTTAATATTGAAAGTTGGCTGCTGCATCACGGCAAATCCTTAAAAAATCGTTTTCAATTGCAAGCCTACAAAATGATGAATCATTTATTAACGACATCAAATTTTGAATCCGAAGAAATTTTCAGAGAAGTGGCTTCAAAAATTGAAGGAAACATTTATTTGGTTGGAATTGATAGCGACGGATTTTATTTAAACGAAGAAATAAAAGAAACATATTCTTTATTAAAACCGATAAAAAATAACGTGCATTTTGCCGAAATAAATTCCATTCACGGACACGATGCATTTTTAATTGAATACAATCAATTGGCGGGAATTCTGAACCCCATTTTTAACACAGAAGCAATTACAAAAACAATAAATTATGAGCACGCAAGTATTGGATAACCCAGTTATAAACCGAATTGATCTAAACACCATAAAAAAGAAAAAGATAAACATTGCCATTTTCGGCCACGGAAATGTGGGTAGCCATTTGGTGAACCAAATAATCTCCTCGAAAGAAGAAATTTCCCGAAGACGCGATTTGGAACTGAATATTTTTGCAATCGCAAATTCAAAAACGGTATTACTTCAACAAGATGGATTAACCAAAAACTGGATTGACGAAAAAATTGAATCTGGTAAAGAATACAATCCCGAAGAAGTTATTTCCTTCGCGAAAACCAACAACCTTCAAAACCTGATTTTAGTTGATAATACTGCCGATGCAAGTTTTGTTCGAAATTATTCAAATTTTGTTGAAAACGGTTTCCATTTGGTTTCTTCAAACAAAATTGCTAACACATTGGATTTGAATTTTTACAAAGACCTTCGCCAAAAACTGACTTCAAAAAAACGTCAATATTTATACGAAACAAATGTGGGCGCAGGACTTCCGTTGATTGATACCATTAAATTGTTACACCTTTCGGGTGAAAATATCACACGAATTCGCGGTGTATTTTCAGGTTCGTTAAGTTATATTTTCAATACTTTTTCTGAAGAAGACAAACCGTTCAGCGCCGTCTTAAATTCAGCAATCCACAAAGGATTTACAGAGCCAGATCCGCGCGAAGACCTTTGTGGCAATGACGTTGGCAGGAAATTACTTATCTTAGCGAGAGAATTGGATTTGCACAATGAGTTTGAAGATATTTCCATTCAAAACCTGATTCCAAAGGATTTGCGAAAGGTTTCAAAAGAAGATTTTTTAAATCGAATACAGGAATTGGATGTCCCGTTTCAAATTAAAAAGAAAAACCAATCGAAATATTTTGTTTTCCGTTACGTTGCAGATTTGCACGGCGATTTGTCAAAGGAAACGGGGGCGCTGTTGGATGTGAGTTTGGTATCGGTTCCCAAAAATAGTATGTTGGGAGCGCTAAAAGGAAGCGATTCAATTTTTGAAATTTATACCGAAAGTTACGGCGACAACCCAATCGTTATCCAAGGCGCCGGCGCGGGAGCAGCGGTTACGGCTCGAGGTGTTTTCGGAGATATTTTGCGGATAAGTGATAAAGAAAATTAAACTTCCTGCAATGTTTTAAAAACCTTGTAGGTCTAATGAAAAATTCGATGAAAATAAATTTAGAAAGAAAAAACAACAACTATCTTTTTGGAGCGCTGCGATGCGAGATAAAAGACTAAACCTCCTGCAAGGTGTTCCTCGCTTTTTCAGCGAGACTCCTTGTAGGTCTAAAGAAAAATAATGAAAGTTAACTTAGAAAGAAAAAACGACAATTACCTATTTGAAGCAAAAGGCGCTTCGGGCGTTCCTGTATTCATAGACAATAAAACCGACGAACCATCCAAAGGCGCAAGCCCAATGGAGCTTTTGCTGATGGGCGTTGGCGGTTGCAGCGCGATAGACGTTATCATGATTTTGAAAAAACAGCGACAGGAAATTACTTCTTATAAAATGGAAGTAGAAGGCCAGCGAAAGGAAGTGCGCGATGCAAAACCTTTTGAGGCAATCCACGTAAAATTGTATTTGGAAGGCAAAATTGACGAAGCAAAAGCCATCCGGGCGGCGCAGCTCAGTTTTGAAAAATACTGTTCGGTTTCCATCACCATGGAGGCTTCGGTAAAGATTTCGTACAGCATCGTTCTCAATGGGAATGTTATAAAATGACGAAAAGACGAAATGATGAAAAGAGGAAAAGAGGAAAAGAGGAAAAAACGAATTCTTTTATGTCCTTTCATCCTTTAGCGAAGCAGTCCTTTCATCTTTCAGCGAAGCGGTCTTAAGTCTTTTCCAAAACTAAATTTTGTATTGTAGACTTTATAATGTTACTTTGCATCAGTTCATATTCATAGTTAAAAGTTATCAAGAAAGGCCGAGGGAATAGACCCTTTGACGCCTTAGCAACCTCCCGAACTTTCGGGGAAGGTGCTACATTCTACTTCTGCCGTAGCGGGGATAGATAACAAAAAATAGGTTTTTCCTTCACCTTTTCTTGATATAATTTTTTTAAAGGCGTGCCCCGTGAAAAACGGGTCGGGCTCTCGGCACTCGCTTTTATTTTTATTTTCAAAAAAATAAAGAGCTCAAACAAAGCCTCCATCCCTCACGCAAATCAGAAGACCTACAAGGTAGCCTGCGGCAATACCTTGCAGGATTTACGCAACTTCCTGCATGGTTTCCAAAACCTTGTAGGTTTATAAAAAAGGAAATAATGAATAAAATACAACAAGCACTAAAAAACCGAATTCTCATCCTCGATGGCGCCATGGGCACGATGCTGCAGCGCTATAAATTTTCCGAAGAAGATTTTCGCAGTGAACGGTTTGCAGATTTTCATAAATCGGTAAAAGGAAACAATGATTTGCTTTCCATCACGCAGCCGCAGGCAATTGCAGAAATCCATTCAAAATATTTCGCGGCAGGCGCAGATATTGTGGAAACAAACACATTTTCCAGCACCACCATCGCGATGGCAGATTACGATATGCAGGATTTGGTTTATGAACTTAATTACGAATCGGCCAAAATCGCAAAAAAAGTAGCTGAGGAATTTACCGCAAAAGAGCCACACAAACCCCGTTTTGTGGCTGGAGCAATGGGTCCGACAAACAAAACCGCGAGTATGAGCCCCGATGTAAACGATCCCGGTTTTCGGGCAATTTCATTTGAAGAACTGCGTGTAGCCTACAAACAACAAGCCGAAGCCTTGATTGACGGAGGCGTGGATATCCTTTTGGTAGAAACTATTTTTGATACATTAAATGCCAAAGCAGCCCTTTTTGCAATTGATGAAATTAAGGAAGAACGAAATATTGAAATCCCCATAATGATTAGCGGAACAATTACCGATGCTTCCGGGCGAACGCTATCCGGCCAAACTGCAGAGGCATTTTTGATTTCAATTTCGCATATTCCACTTTTGAGCGTTGGCTTCAATTGTGCTTTGGGCGCCAAACAACTCACGCCCCATTTGGAAGTAATTGCAAACCGCACCAATCTTGCCGTGAGTGCCTACCCAAATGCAGGCTTGCCAAACGCGTTTGGTGAATACGATGAAAGTCCTTCGCAGATGGCAGAACAAGTAAAAGAATATTTAGACAAGCAGTTGGTAAACATCATCGGTGGTTGCTGTGGAACTACGCCAGAACACATTAATGCCATTACTGAAATTGCTTCCCATTACAAACCGCGACCCGTTTTTCAATCTGAAAACATTGCTATATGATTCCCACAAAACAAGAGGTAGAAGAAGCATGTGATCGTGTAAAGCCATACGTTCACAACACCCCTGTGCTAAAATCTTCTTTTATAAATGAATTGGTTGGCGCCGAAGTTTTCTTTAAATGTGAGAATTTTCAAAAGATGGGCGCTTTTAAAATGCGGGGTGCAACCAATGCCATTTTGCAACTTTCCGAAACGCAGAAAAAAGCGGGCGTCGTAACACATTCCTCCGGTAATTTTGCGCAAGCACTGTCTTTGGCGGCGAAAAATTTGGACGTAAAAGCATATATCGTTATGCCTGAAAATGCGCCACAAGTGAAAAAGGAAGCGGTAAAAGGTTACGGCGGAATAATCACGGAATCTGAATCTACTCCAATCGCCCGTGAAACCGAAGCCGAACGGATTCAAAAAGAAACTGGCGCTACATTTATTCACCCTTCAAACAACAGAAATGTAATTCTTGGCAATGCAACTTCGGCGGCTGAATTGCTGCAATCACACCCCGATTTGGATTGTATTTTCACGCCCGTTGGTGGTGGTGGATTGATTGCCGGCACTTCACTTGCAGTAAACTATTTCGGAAAAGACTGTAAAACAATCGGTGGCGAACCTTTTGAAGTTGACGATGCTTTTCGAAGTCTTCAAAGTGGAAAAATAGAATTCAACGAAACCACAAATACAATCGCCGACGGACTTAAAACCTTTCTGGGCGATATCAATTTTCCAATTATACAGGAATTTGTTTCAGAAATAATTCGTGTTGAAGAAGCCGAAATCATTTCCGCAATGAAACTTATTTGGGAACGTATGAAAATAATCATTGAGCCAAGCAGTGCAGTTGCTTTTGCAGCCTTGCTTCGCGAAAAAGATAGATTTAAAAACAAAAAAGTTGGAATTATAATTTCTGGCGGAAATGTGGATTTAAAGAATTTGCCATTCTAAAACCTTGGCGTCTTTGCGCCTTTGCGAGAAAAAATGCACGCAAAGTCGCAAAGACGCTAAGCAAATAAAGTTGAAATGAAAGATAAAAGATATTTAAAATTATCAGGCTTAGACCCTTTAATCATCACCCCTGAAAGCAATTTCATAAATGTGGGAGAACGCACCAATGTGGCAGGTTCAAAGAAATTTCTTCGACTTATAAAAGAACGGAATTTTGAGGAAGCACTTTCCGTTGCCCGTGAACAAGTTGAAAATGGCGCACAAATCATCGACATCAATATGGATGATGGTTTAATTGATGGCAAAGAGGCGATGGTGAAATTTTTAAATCTCGTAATCGCCGAACCCGATATTTCGCGTGTTCCCATTATGATTGATAGCAGCAAGTGGGAAATTATTGAAGCCGGTTTGCAGGTGGTTCAGGGTAAATGTGTGGTGAATTCCATCAGTTTAAAGGAGGGCGAAGCTGAATTCATCCACCACGCAAAACTGATTAAACGCTACGGCGCCGCGTTAATCGTGATGGCTTTTGATGAAACTGGTCAAGCCGATAATTACGAGAGACGAATAGAAATCGCCAAACGCTCCTATGATATTTTGGTGAATCAAGTAAAGTTCGCACCCGAGGATATTATTTTCGATTTAAACATTTTTCCCGTCGCAACGGGAATGGACGAACACCGAAGAAATGCAGTCGATTTTATTGAAGCCACGCGTTGGGTTCGTGAAAATCTGCCACACGTGAGTGTAAGTGGTGGGGTGAGCAATGTTTCATTCAGTTTCCGCGGAAATGATCCCGTACGGGAAGCGATGCATTCCGTGTTTTTGTATCACGCCATTCAAGCCGGGATGAATATGGGGATTGTAAACCCATCATTGCTGGAGGTGTATGATAATATTCCAAAGGATTTATTGGAGCGCGTTGAAGACGTTATGTTAGACCGTCGTGAGGACGCCACGGAACGTTTGCTCGATTTTGCCGAAACCGTAAAAGGAAGTGCAAAGGAAAGTAAAATCGATCTCTCTTGGCGAGAAGAACCTTTGCAAAACCGAATTACGAGAGCGTTGGTAAAAGGAATTGATGAATTTATTATTGAAGATATTGAAGAAGCACGAATTAGCGTTTCAAAACCCATTGAGGTAATCGAAGGTCATTTAATGACAGGAATGAATGTTGTTGGCGACCTTTTCGGCAGCGGAAAAATGTTTTTGCCGCAAGTGGTGAAGAGTGCGCGGGTTATGAAAAAAGCGGTGGCGTACTTGCTCCCATATATTGAAAAAGCTAAAAAGGATTTGGCTGAAAAGTCCCCCCAACCCCCTAAGGGGGCTTTACAGGATTCCGAAACTTCGGTTCCCCCTTTGGGGGATAGGGGGACAGACTCAGCAGGCCGCATACTGATGGCAACTGTGAAAGGCGATGTACACGACATCGGGAAAAACATTGTCGGCGTTGTTTTGGCGTGCAATAATTATGAAATTATAGATTTGGGCGTAATGGTGCCGCCTGAAAAAATAATAGCGACTGCAAAGGAGGAAAATGTGGATGCCATCGGCTTGAGTGGATTAATTACGCCTTCGTTGGACGAAATGGTTTTTTTGGCGAAGGAAATGCAACGGCAAAATTTCAAAGTACCGCTATTAATTGGCGGTGCAACTACAAGTAGAGCGCATACTGCGGTAAAAATTGATCCGCAGTACGAATGTGCGGTTGTTCATATAAATGACGCTTCCCGTGCCGTTACCGTGGTTGGTGATTTGTTGAAAAAAGAAACTTCAACTTCCTATAAAGAAAATATAAAGCAGGAATATGATACTTTCAGAAAGGATTTTTTGAAACGCCAAAAGGTAAAAACCTATTTGCCCATTTCAGAAGCGCGAAAAAATAAATTTCAAATTGATTGGAAAACTTCTGAAATAGTTAAACCGAATCAGTTGGGGGTTCACGTACTAAAAGACTTCGATTTAAATCTATTGTTGGATTATTTAGATTGGACGCCTTTTTTTAGAAGTTGGGAGCTTCACGGAAGATATCCCAATATTTTAACCGATGAAGTTGTGGGTGAACAAGCGTCGGAATTATTTAAAGATGCACAACAAATGCTCAACAAAATAATTTCAGAAAAACTATTGGAGGCACGGGCGGTATTTGGAATTTTTGAGGCGAATACTATTAATGACGACGATATTGAATTGCAGAATGTCAGTTCGAGCGCAGTCGAGAACCTTTCCACAAAAGGAAAATTTAACTTTAGAACCCTACGCCAACAATCCAAAAAAGCAAAAGGAAAACCGAACATTGCTTTGGCAGATTTTATTGCGCCAAAAGAAACTGGAATTCAGGATTACATTGGTTGTTTCTGCGTTAGCGCAGGTTTTGGAACTGCAGAACTTGCCGCCAAATATGTTGCAGACCATGACGATTACAACGCAATTATGGTAAAAGCATTGGCAGACCGTCTGGCGGAAGCTTTTGCGGAATATTTACACAAAGAGGTGCGCACCAATTATTGGGGGTATGCTTCGGAAGAAAATCTTAGTAACGAAGATTTAATTTCAGAAAAATATAAAGGAATTCGTCCCGCGCCGGGCTATCCCGCCTGTCCCGACCATTTGGAAAAGCGTACCATTTGGAAACTTTTGAACGTGAAGGAGAATATAGATGTAGAACTTACAGAACATATGGCAATGTGGCCAGCGGCCTCAGTTTCTGGCTATTATTTTGCCAATCCCGAAGCGCGCTATTTCGGTCTCGGAAAAATAAAGATAGACCAAGTGGAAGATTTCGCAACCCGAAAAAATATGAATTTAGACGAAGCCACGAATTGGCTTCGTCCCAATCTCGCTGACTAACCTGCAAGGTATTCCCCGACGCAGGAGGGGTTCCTTGTAGGTCTTTAAATAAATAATAAGATACCCGCCAAAGTTTATATTGAGCGGAGACGAAATACGGATAATTACATGAAAGTAACCGAACACATAAAAAACGGCAACGGAAAAACACAATTTTCGTTTGAGATTTTACCGCCTTTAAAGGGTGAAAACATACATTCCATTTTTGAAAATATTGATCCGTTAATGGAATTTAAACCACCGTATATCAATGTTACCTATCATCGTGAGGAATACGTTTTTAAGGAATTAAAAAACGGTTTAATTGAAAAAAAAGTTGTTCGCAAGCGGCCCGGAACAGTTGGCATTTGTGCCGCAATCCAAAATAAATATGAGGTTGATGCCGTCCCGCACATACTTTGCGGCGGATTTACAAAGGAAGAAACCGAGAATTTTTTAATAGATCTTCAGTTTTTGGGGATTGACAATGTAATGGCGCTTCGGGGCGATGCCGTGAAAAGCGAAACCTATTTCACCCCCAATAAAAATGGACATAAATACGCTTGCGACTTGGTGTCGCAGATACATTTAATGAATCACGGTAAATATTTGGATGAAGAACTTCAACATACGTTTCCGACGGATTTCTGCGTGGGCGTTGCCGGTTATCCCGAAAAACATATGGAGGCACCCAGTAGTGAAAGTGATATCCACTTTCTGAAAAAGAAAATTAAAAATGGCGCAGAGTACATTGTTACGCAAATGTTTTTCGATAATGAAAAGTACTTCCAATTTGTAGAAAAATGTAGAGCAGAAGGAATTACCGTGCCTATTATTCCGGGATTAAAACCCATTGCTGTTAAATCGCATCTCAATTTAATTCCGCATAGATTTAAAGTAGATTTGCCGGATTCCTTAGTAAAGGAGGTGGTTAAAGCAAAGGATAACAAGTCTGTACGGCAAATTGGGATAGATTGGTGCGTAAAGCAGAGCAAGGAACTTGTTAAGGCTGGCGTACCGTTTCTTCACTATTATTCCATGGGAAAAAGTAGTAATATAAAAATAATTGCTTCGCAGGTGTTTTAACTGAAAAAGAAAATAAATGCTTTCCCTCAATGTTTGAAGATTAGTTTATCTTTACGACCGTTGAAAAAATATGAAGCACCTACTTTCATCATTTGTTGCGATACTTTTTTGTTTCCCGCTTTTTTCGCAAGAAAAGGAATCGAAACCAATATCCCTAGAAGCTGAAGTTTTCTACGGGTCAATTTTAGAACACAATCCCGATATACAACATTTAATTACAGGTCATCCCACAGGTTTAATTTTTGCATTAAATAGAAAAACCTTCGGTTTTAAAGAGTGGGAACGACGCTATAATTATCCTGATTGGGGTTTTACCGTTGCCTATCAAAATTTGCACAATGAGTTTTTAGGAAATGCTTTTAGTGCATACGGCCATCTTAATTTCTACTTTTTAAAGCGTAATTTAATGATCCGGGTAGGGCAAGGGGTTGCTTTTGCTACAAACCCTTTTGATCCAAGTACCAATTTTAGAAACAATGCCTACGGCACGCATTTTTTGAGCAGCACGCTGTTAAAGGCTAGTTTTATACGCGAAAATATCTGGAAAGGCTTGGGGTTTCAAACTGGAGTTACCATAATACATTACAGTAATGCCAATTTAAAGGCTCCCAACAATAGCACTAATACTTTGGCGGTAAATGCGGGTGTAAGCTATCAATTAGATTACAAAGAACTTCCGGTATATATAGTAAAGGAAGATTCGCTCAGTAGGACGCACAGCGAACGTTTTAAATATAATTTTGCCATCAGATCTGGCTTAAACGAGAGCGATGTTGTGGGGCTGGGCCAAGAGCCGTTTGTTGTTCTTTCAGCTTTTGTGGATAAGCGCATTAATTATAAAAGCTCTTTTACCGCCGGAATAGATGTTTTCTACGCTGTTTTTTTAAAGGAATTAATTAAGTATCGCTCCATTGCTTATCACGAAGATAATATTACCGGAGATGAAGATTATAAACGTGTTGGAGTATTTGCGGGGCACGAGTGGCGCTTCAACAAAGTGGCTTTCGTTTCGCAGTTGGGATATTACATTTACTATCCATACGAGTTTGAAAACCGCGTATATAACAGATTGGGTTTAAAAAGATATTTCTTTGATGATACCGTTTTTGCAGCTGTTACCGTACACGCCCATTGGGCTAAAGCCGAAGCTGTGGAATTTGGTATTGGCTACCGTTTATAAAATAAAAGATTTTTCAGAAACAGAGGTTATGAAAAAATTAGTTTATATAGCATTATTGCTTCTTTTTGTTGGCTGCGACTCAGAGAAGGGCTGGGACTGTATTCAGGCTTCTGGAAATATTGTTGCCAAAGAAGTAAGTGTTCCGCCTTTTACAAAAATTATTGTTTGGGATCGTATTAAACTTTATATTCAGCAGGGAGAAGAACAAAATGTACGCATTGAAACGGGCGAGAATATTATCTCTAATATTGAAGTCTTTGTTAAAAATGGAAAATTGGAAATTCAAAATAATTACGGCTGTAACTTGGTACGCGATTACGGAGAAACAAAAGTATATATAACTGCTCCCGATATTACTGAAATAAGAAGTAGCACCGGTTATACTATTGAAAGTATAGGGGTGCTTAAATATCCATCGCTAACACTTTTATCTGAAGATCAGCAAAATGAAGATTTGTATCAGATTGATGGCGATTTTAAACTTGAATTGGAAGTTCAAAATTTGAATATTGTAGCCAATGGGCTTTCAACATTTTATCTTTCAGGCGCTGCAGAATTTGCGAGTTTTGGATTATATGCTGGAAATTCACGAATATTTTCTAAAGATTTAATTGTACAAACTCTGTACGTTCATCACAGAAGCACGGCCGAAATGGTTGTAAATCCGCAATTGGCCATTCGCGGAAAAATCTTGAGTTTGGGCAACGTAATTTCTAAAAACAGACCGCCGATTATTGAAGTTGAAGAACTCTATCGGGGTCGTCTTATTTTTCAGTAGTTAATTCGGTAAATAATTTTTCTAAAGTGGTGTTTTTTTGATGAAGTTGAAGAATTTTTAATCCGTTATCATGCGCAAAATCAAATACTTTGGCCCGCATGTCCTGTTCTGTTTTAAAATATAGCTGATAGACAAAACCTACAGAATTTTCAACCTTTTCAATCATTGGAAGTTTTTGTAACGCTACTTCTTCCACACGATAATCAAACTCTACTTCAATAATTTGCTGTTTATTGTTTTTTAAATCTTTTAGCTTTTTATCAAGTACAATTTCACCTTTATTAATAATTATCACGCGATCGCAAATGGCTTCTACTTCCTGCATAATATGTGTAGAAAGCAATACCGTTTTTTCTTCCCCAACGTTTTTTATAAGTTCGCGGATTTCAATTAATTGGTTGGGGTCTAAACCAGTAGTTGGCTCGTCGAGTATTAATACATCCGGGTTGTGCAACAGTGCATTTGCGAGCCCTACGCGTTGGCGATATCCTTTTGAAAGCGCTCCAATTTTTTTATTGGCTTCTGGCGTTAATCCTGTTTTTGTGATTATAATTTCTACTTCTGTTTTCGGGATATTGTAAATTCCCGCATTAAAAAGAAGGTATTCCCGAACATACATATCTAAATAAAGCGGATTGTGCTCTGGAAGATAACCAACACTTTTTTTAACGGCATTTGCATCTTTAGTGATTTCAAAACCATTAACAAATGCAACCCCTTCCGAAGCGGGAAGGTAGGTTGTTAAAACCTTCATCATTGTAGATTTGCCAGCACCATTGGGTCCTAAAAAACCAACTATTTCGCCTTTTTCAATGGTAAATGAAACTTGGTTCAACGCTTTTTGGTCGCCGTACGTTTTGGTAATATTTTCTACGTGTATAGACATATTTATAAAAGTTGAACAAAGTTAAGCAAATAAAAAATCGAAAAAAGTGTTTTATCTTTTTAAGAATTGTTTACATTAGCAATCTATTAAAGAGCAATGAGCACAATTTTTACTTTCAACAATTTTTGGTTTTTCTATTTTAAAGATAGAACCGGGATTGTTGTATAGTTACCTAAACCATAAAACACATTTAGTCCCGGAAATTTTTTCCGGGACTTTTTTTTTAACCTAAAACCAGTTTTAGTATGAGTATTAAAATAGCCATTCAAGGAATAGAAAGCTCCTTTCATCATCTTGCCGTTCAAAAACTTTTTCCGAACAACAACGTAACGTTAATGCCGTGTGACAGTTTTAATAAAGTAACAGGAACAATTGCAAACCTGAGTGCAGATTTTGGCGTAATTGCAATTGAAAACTCCATCGCCGGATCAATTTTACCAAATTACACTTTAATTGATCGCGAAAATTTGCAAATTCTCGATGAGGTTTTTTTAAATATAGATATGTATTTAATGGCTTTGGAAGGTGAAACACTGCATACTATAAACGAAATACATTCGCATCCCGTGGCATTACAACAATGTAAAGATTACTTAATGCGCGTTCAACCACATTGTAAAATTGTAGAGGGAAAAGATACGGCTTCTGAAGCTAAAAAAATACGAGACGGAAATTTAAAAGGCGTGGCAGCTATCGCCGGTAAACAGGTAGCCGAACGGTACGGATTACAGATATTAGACAGCCACTTGCAGAGTATTAAAGTAGATAAAACCAGGTTTGTAGTGCTTGGCAGATCTACCGAAGCCTCGCCAATAGCAGCCAATAAAGCTTCGCTTAAATTTATTTTGGACCACGAGGTAGGTAGTCTTTCAAATGTTTTGCAGTTGCTTCAAACCTTTAAAATAAATCTTACAAAAATTCAATCCTTGCCAATTCCAGAAAAACCGTGGCAATATGCTTTCTTTGTAGATGTTTTATTTGAAGACCGTACATTTTTTTCAGAAGTAATTACCATACTTAAAAAAACGGTGGAAGAATTAAAAGTATTGGGCATTTACAAACAGAATCTTGAAAATACACCTAGCAATCTTGCAAAACATATAGTGCATGGAGAATAATAAAGAATTACGCAATTGGTTAGCCGCAATGAAACTTTCGCACCCCTTGGTTATTGCAGGGCCTTGCAGTGCAGAAACCGAAGAACAAGTTTTAAAAATAGCGCATCAATTAAAAAAAACGGACACTACTGTTTTACGCGCGGGAATATGGAAACCCCGTACGCGTCCTGGAAATTTTGAGGGCGTGGGCGCTTTGGGACTAAAATGGTTGCAAAAAGCCAAACAGGAAACAGGGTTAATGATAACCACCGAAGTTGCAAATGCCAACCACGTAGATTTGGCTTTAAAACACGATGTAGATATACTTTGGATTGGCGCGCGAACAACAGTTTCGCCTTTTATTGTTCAGGAAATTGCCGATGCCGTAAAAGGAACCGATAAAATTGTTTTAGTAAAAAATCCTGTAAACCCCGATTTAGCTTTATGGCTCGGAGCCGTAGAGCGATTTTACGCTGCAGGAATAACTAAATTGGGCGTTATTCACCGTGGTTTTTCTACTTACGAAAAAACGCGCTACCGCAACAATCCCGAATGGCAAATACCAATAGATCTGCAAAACGAATTCCCCGATTTGCCGCTTATTTTAGATCCATCGCACATCGCGGGACGCAGAGATATAATTTTTGATCTATGCCAAACGGCACTTGATTTAAATTACGACGGATTAATGATAGAAACACATCACGATCCCGATAACGCTTGGAGCGATGCCGCACAACAAATTACGCCAAAGGCTTTGGAGCAAATGACCGTAGATCTAAAAATTAGAAAACAAGAAGGCGATGCAGTAGAGTTTAAAAACAAACTGAATACCTTACGTACCCAAATTGATGTTTTGGATCATCAATTATTAGACTCTTTGGGAAAACGTATGAAAATAGCCGATGATATTGGTTTGCTTAAAAAGAAAAACAACGTTGCCATTCTTCAAACAAAAAGATGGAACGAAATTTTAGGGAGAATGATCTTGGAAGGCGAAGAGAATAAATTAAGTGAAGAGTTTATTTTGCGAATTTTTAAAGCCATTCATCAAGAATCAATTAACCATCAAAAAAAGGTGATAAATGATTGAAAAGTTTTGCAACTTTGTCAAATGAAAGGCCTTGTTTATAAATCTACTGGCAGCTGGTATTCTGTAAAGGCAGAAAACGGAACTTTTTACAATTGCCGTATAAAAGGTAAATTCCGTATTGGGGGTATTAAAAGCACAAACCCCGTAGCAGTGGGCGACCACGTTAATTTTGATATTGAAACCAAGGGCGACGAAACCGTTGGGGTTATTAAACATATTGAGGAGCGCGATAATTATATTATTCGCAAATCGGTAAATCTTTCAAAACAAACCCACATTATTGCTGCCAATATAGATATTGCTTTTTTAGTGATAACGCTAAATAACCCACCCACCTTTACCACATTTATAGATCGTTTTTTGGTTACCGCCGAAGCGTACGATATTAAAGCTGTGCTTCTTTTTAATAAAATTGATCTCTATGACGAAGATGAATTGCTAGAAATAAAGATACTCGCGGCCCTCTATAGAAAAATAGGATATGAATGTATAGGAATTTCGGCCATAACGGGTAAAAATATAGACAAGGTAAAACTGCTGATGCAAGATAAAGTTACAATGTTTTCGGGGCATAGCGGGGTTGGAAAATCTACTTTAATCAATTCTATTGAGCCGGGTTTGTCATTAAAAACATCAAAAATTTCTGAACAACATTTACAGGGCCAGCACACAACTACTTTTGCCGAAATGTTCGATCTTTCCTTTGGCGGACAAATTATAGATACGCCCGGAATTAAAGGTTTTGGAGTTGTTGAAATTGATAAAGAAGAGTTGGGCGATTACTTCCCTGAATTTTTTGAATTAAAGGAACATTGCAAATTTAATAACTGTCTTCATATTGAAGAACCCCAATGTGCAATAAAAAACGCCCTGGAAAGCGAAGAATTAGCCTGGTCGCGCTATAAAAGCTATTTGCAAATTATAGAAGGTGATGAAGAGCATTTTAGAAAAGATATTTATACACCCTAGCCCGATAGCGTGCAAAGGATGTAGAGAACTTTTACGAATTTTATAAATTCAAAAACTAAAAATATTGGTATTTCCCTTGGGAAAGCAAGCTAAATTATATGCGAGCACTAATTCAAAGAGTAAAAAAAGCATCGGTAATTATTGACGATGAAATCTATTCTGAAATCAATCAGGGGTTGCTTATTTTTTTAGGAATTGAAGCCAAAGACACTCAAGAAGATATAAACTGGTTGGCAGGAAAAATTGCACGTTTACGGATTTTTTCAGATAAAAGTAATGCCATGAATCTTTCGGTTCAAGATGTAAATGGCGACTGTTTGGTCGTGAGCCAATTTACACTACACGCAAATACTAAAAAAGGCAACAGACCTTCATTTATAAACGCAGCCAAGCCGGAAATTGCAGTTCCCTGTTACGAAAAATTTGTGCTTCAACTTGAAAATCAAATTAATAGAAAAGTAAAAACCGGAAGTTTTGGAGCTATGATGGATGTAGCATTAATAAACGACGGTCCGGTGACAATCTGGATAGATTCAAAAAGAAGAGAATAATCTCTTTAACTTTTCTTTAACCATTCATAAATTTTATATATTGCCAAACAATAAACGATTTTGTGAAATATACAGCTTCGCTTTTTGCAGTACTTAAAAAGATTGGTTTGGATATTTCAGCTCCCTGTTTTACAAAATTTATTACAGATGAAAAATATTTTTTGCTTGGCGATTGTTCTTTGCTCGGCCTATATTTATGCACAACCTCGATATAATGTAGCATCTATTCCTATTGAACTTATGCAAAACGCCAATAGCGTGTTGTTAGATGAGTTAGTTGAAGTAGATGTAACCAATTTTGGAAAGAAGAAAGAAAAGACCCATCGGGTAATTGCTGTACTTAACAAACTTGGCAACGGCGATACGCGTTTGTATGCCTTTTACGATGAAAACTCTAAAGTAAAAAATATTGAAGCTGAAATTTACAATGCTTCCGGGGCAAGAATAGCACATTTTAAAAAGAAAGACTTTATGGATGTGAGCCGTACCGGTAGCAGTATTTATAGCGACGACCGGATGCTGGGCTTAAACTACACTCCCACAACCTACCCTTATATTGTGGTCTTTAACAAGGAAACAGAATCTGGCGATACCGCATTTTTAAGTCCGTGGGCGCCCTTAAACGGATATGCCGAAAGCACCAAAAGCAGTGTGCTAAAAATTAAATTTGAACCTTTAAATAAACCAAAAATCAAACCTCAAAATCTGGATGGTTACAATATTTCCATTACCGAAAGTGAGGATGAAATAACCTTTACCGCCACTAACCTCAAAACAATTAGATACGAAGAACACAGCCTGTCGCCCAGTAAAATCTTTCCAATTGTATATATGGCACTCAATAATTTTAGCTTAAAGGGAACTGCAGGATCGGGCAATGATTGGCAAGAATTTGGAAGCTGGATGTACAAAAGTTTGCTTTCGGACGTAAAGGAGTTGCCCGCCGGTACTATAGCCAAAGTAAAAAATCTTGTTGCCAATGATACTACAAACGAAGAAAAGGCACGTAAAATCTATCAATTTGTACAGGATAAAGTTCGCTATGTAAGTATTCAAATAGGTATTGGAGGCTGGAAACCTATGCTCGCTTCAGAAGTAGATAAACTTAGTTACGGCGATTGTAAGGCATTAACAAATTACACCAAAGCACTGTTAGATGCAGTGGGTGTACCATCGTATTATACCGTTGTTTATGGCGATAGCATGGAACGTGACATTATGGAAGATTTTGCATCTATTCAAGGAAATCACGTAATTTTAGGAATTCCAGACAACGATAAAATTACATGGCTGGAATGTACTAGTCAAGAAACACCCTACGGTTATATTGGCGATTTTACAGACGATCGCGATGTACTTATAATTACACCTTATGGCGGCAAAATTGTACATACAACAGTTTATAAAACCGAAGAAAACACCCGGGAAAATAATGGAACGGTTAACATTGATGCCAACGGCAATGTAACGGCAGCTTTTAAAAGTGTTTCCAAAGGATTGCAATACGACGATAGGTATATGCTTCCAAAGCAAAAAGCAGAAGATTTAGATAAATACTATAAAGAGAAATGGGGTTATATTAACGGATTTACCATAGCCAATGTAAACCTTGAAAATGATAAGCAAAACGTAGTTTTTACTGAAGAACTAACGCTCAATATTCCCAATTACGCCAATCCGGTTGGAGACGATTTTCTTTTTAGCGCCAATATTTTTAATCAGCATAAATATATACCGCCACGAATAGCAGATCGAAAGCAAAATCTGTATATAGGCAACGGATATGTACACACGGATACCGTTGAGGTTATATTGCCCGATAATTTTGTGGTAGATGGTTTACCAGAAGAAACTATTTTGGAGACCAAATTTGGGAAATATCAAATGGGCTTTAGCGAAACTTCAGATAAGAAATTAATATTCTACCGAAACATGCGCATTAATAAAGGCGAATATCCTCCTTCGGAATATGATAATTACCGTGCATTTCTTCGTTCCATTGCACGACTTGATAAAACAAAAATTCTTTTAAAACAAAATGTACAATAAATATTTATTACCTATGAAATCCAATTTCCTCACCATACTTGCAGTGTTATGCTTTGTAAACACTTCAATTTCGCAAAATTATAAATTCGGAAAAGTTTCAAAAGAAGAATTGCTTCAAAAGGAACACCCCACAGATCCTACCGCAGATGCTGCTATATTGTATAGAGAAATTCACACTGAATTTCAATATACAAATAACGACGGTTTCTATATGGTTACCGATGTTTTTGAACGTGTTAAAATTTACAATAAAGAAGGGTTTGATTGGGCATCAAAGGAAGTAGATCTTTACCAAAGCACTTCAAGCTCTAAAGATGAAATAATTGGTCTAAAAGCTTATACCTATTATTTAGATGGCAATAATAAAATAGAAGAAGTAAAGCTTAAAAACGATGGCGTTTTTGAAGAAAAAACCACCAAATACATTCACAAAACAAAATTTACAATGCCCGACGTTCGCGAAGGTTGCGTTATTGAATACAAATACAGTATTAAATCTCCATTTATAAGCAATATAGACGAGTTTCGATTACAGGAAACCATACCCGTAGAAAAAATAGAAATACGTTTTGCATCTCCGGAATATTTCGTCTTTAAAACGCATCAAAAAGGTTGGGTACCTTATAAAGTTGAATCTACTAGCAGAGATCGAACCATCGCCTTGGCAAATTCACGCTCCGAATACGACCGTTATGGAAATATGACAAATAGAGGAGGCGCAAGGGACTTTAAATTTAAGGAAGATATTTATACAATTGATCTAACCGATGTGCCGGCAATGAAGGAGGAGTCATACGCAGGTAATATTGATAACTATTCTACAGGACTAAAATTTGAATTGAGTTACGTAGATTTTCCCGGAAGCTCCATGAAAACTTATTCCACTACGTGGGAAGATGTTTCTAAGGGCATTTACAAAGTAGATTCCTTTGGTAATGAATTGGATAAAGACAACTATTTTGAAGACGATTTAAACAGCCTTTTAAATGGCGTGAGCTCTCAGGAAGAAAAAGTTAACAAGATTTTTTCATTTGTTCTCAATAAGATGACTTGGAACCGCTATACAGGCTATTACACAAACGAAGGGGTAAAGGAAGCTTATAAAAAAGGTTCGGGTAATGTGGCCGATATAAACCTAATGTTAATTGCCATGTTGCGCAAAGCAAATATAAATGCCAATCCTGTTTTGGTGAGCACAAAAGATAATGGTATGCCATTGTTTCCTACGCGCAACGGGTTTAATTACGTTATCGCTGCCGTAGAATTACCACAGGGAATGGTGTTATTAGACGCCACAAACAAAGAGGCCGAAGTTGGTGTTTTAAAACCGAGCATAATGAACTGGCAAGGACGCTTAATTTTAAAAGATGGCACGTCTAGCTGGGTGCCATTAAGCCCACAGACCCACGCGGTTAAAAGTTCGATGGTGAACGTTGCCATAAAACCGGATATGACGGTTACCGGAGTTGCTAAAAATAGATTTACAGGAAATTACGCGTTAAAATACAGAGCAAAATATAAGAGTTTAAATGCCGACGCTACCCGAAAAGCTTTAGAAAAAGATGCAAACCAAGCCGAGCTTTCGGAAGTAAATTTTGAAAATTTAAATACGCTCGGAGAGCCGGTTGCCTTAGATTATGAATTTGAAACTTTTGGAGCTGTAGAAGACGTTGCCGGGAAACTATATTTATCGCCAATGGTTTTTATGGCTACCAAAGAGAGTCCATTTAAGCCCGAGACGCGTTTGTATCCTATAGATTTTGGGTACCCGATGAAAGATCGCTACATTTTTAATATTGCGCTTCCTGAGGGATATAAAGTTGAATCACTACCAGAGAATGCCGTGTATAATCTCGGTACGAATATGGGGAGTTACCGTTATTTAATTTCGCAGGCAGGCAATAATATTCAACTTTCTGTGGAATTCTCAATCAATACATCGTATATCGCTGCAGAGGAATACGGCAATCTTAAAAAATTCTTTGAACTTTTAATCGCGAAAGAAAACGAAAAAGTTGTACTTTCAAAGGCATAATGGATATTAAAAACGCACAAAAAGCCGTAGATACTTGGATAAAAGAACACGGCGTTCGCTACTTTAATGAGCTTACTAATATGGCACAGCTCACCGAAGAGGTAGGTGAAGTGGCCCGAATTATTGCCCGCAGATACGGCGAACAAAGTGAAAAAGAAAGCGACAAAGATAAAGATTTGGGCGAAGAGCTTGCAGATGTTATTTTTGTGGTGTTATGTCTCGCAAATCAAACGGGTGTAGATATTGAAGAAGCTTTTCAAAAAAAATTAGATTTAAAAACCAAACGCGATCACGACAGGCATCACGGTAATAAAAAACTAAAATAACATGTTTAAAAGAGTTCTAAGCACCAAGGGGTTTTGGAAATCGGTATTCTCGCTAGCAATCGCTTTTGCACTAATTTTTGCAATCATAAAGTGGGCAATAGAAGGTTTTGATTTTGGCTTTTTTACGGAGAGAGATCCGTTGCTGTTTTTTCTCACCCTTATTGTTGCTGCCTTTGCCTACGGTTTTCTGGTTACTTTCGGTAAATTTCGGGCAAAGTTGAAGGAAAACGATGCGGGAAAATGAAAGCCAAACTAAAAAGAGGAAAATTTCCATTAGAACATGTAAAAATTAATATTGGCGGTTCTAAAAGTGAATCAAATCGTTTGTTGATTTTACAGGCGCAGTTTCCGAATATTACCATCCAGAACCTTTCGGAAAGCGATGATACTATTGCGCTTAAAAAAGGTCTAAAAATTAAAAACGGCACTGTAGATGTTCATCATGCCGGAACGGCTATGCGCTTTTTAACGGCGTACTATTCAGCGTGTCAGAATTATAAAATAACACTTACCGGAAGTACGCGAATGCGCGAAAGACCTATAGGAATACTGGTTGAGGCTTTACAATTCATGGGAGCGAATATTGCGTATTGTAAACAGAAGGGGTTTCCACCATTAATGATTGAAGGTAAAAACCTCACTACAAACCAAGTTACCTTAAAAGCCAATGTTAGCAGTCAATATATTTCTGCATTAATGCTGGTAGCTCCAATGTTTCCCGATGGTTTACAAATTTATTTGGAAGGAAAAGTAACTTCGGTGCCGTATATTGAAATGACGCTTTCACTTTTAAAAAGTATAGGTGTTAAAAGTAGTTTTACCGAAAATACAATCGTTATTTCTGCTGCGAAAGATGTTGAAAATAATACAATAGTCGTAGAATCCGATTGGAGTTCGGCATCGTATTTTTACAGTTTAGTGGCACTGTCCGAAAATTGTCAAATTACGCTTGGCAGTTTTATTGAAGATAGTTTGCAGGGCGATAAGGCATTGGTTCAAATTTATGAGGCATTGGGCGTAAAGACAGTTTTTAATGCTTTTGAGCGAACTATTTCACTTTCAAAAACCAATACTAAGCTTCCTGAATCTATTCAATTTAATCTTTCAAATACACCCGATATTGCGCAAACTATTGCTGTTACTTGTTTTGGTCTGGGAATTGGCTGTAAATTAACGGGACTACATACGCTAAAAATTAAGGAAACAGACAGACTGCAGGCCTTAAAAACCGAATTGGAAAAATTAGGGGCAACACTTCAAATAGATGACAGTTCACTAGTGCTCGAAAAAGCAGCTCGCATAAATACGAATGTACTTATTGAAACTTATCAGGACCATAGAATGGCCATGGCCTTTGCGCCACTTGCTGTAAAAACTCCGCTTGAAATAAACAACCCAGAAGTGGTTTCAAAATCATATCCCAATTTTTGGAAGGATTTAAAATTAGCCGGAATTAACTGTTTTTTAAGTGATTTTTCCGAATAATCAAGTTGTAAATCCTCGACAATTGCGCTACACCACACATTTGCAAATAATAAACCAGTATTTACTTGACAACGCCTATTTGGAGGTTGTATATTTGCAGCCTTTTAAAATATAAAGACACAACGCATTATGGGAATGAAACTTTCAAATTTTGGCTTTACGCTTCCAGAAGAATTATTAGCTGAGTATCCAGCGCCAAACCGTGACGAATCGCGACTTATGGTGCTAAACAGAAAAACCAAAACTATTGAACACAAAATGTTCAAGGATATTATCGATTATTTTGAAGAAGATGATGTTTTAATCACCAATAATACCAAGGTTTTTCCGGCACGATTATTCGGAAATAAGGAAAAAACCGGAGCGCGAATTGAAGTTTTTCTATTAAGAGAATTAAATTCAGAAACGCGACTTTGGGATGTACTGGTAGATCCTGCCCGAAAAATTAGAATTGGCAACAAATTATATTTTGGTGAAGACGAAACACTTGTGGCCGAAGTTATAGATAATACAACTTCTCGCGGAAGAACACTCCGATTTCTCTTTGACGGCTCGTACGAGGAATTCCGAAATAAATTAACCGAATTGGGCGAAACGCCGCTCCCAAAATACATTAAGAGAGAAGTAGAGCCCGAAGACGCAGAGCGTTACCAAACCATTTTCGCTAAAAACGAAGGGGCGGTAGCAGCACCAACGGCCGGTTTGCATTTTTCAAAACACCTTTTAAAACGTCTTGAAATTAAAGGGGTAAATATTGCCGAAGTTACATTACACGTAGGACTGGGGACTTTTAGCTCTGTTGAGGTTGAAGATCTTTCAAAACATAAAATGGATTCTGAAGAAATGGAAATTAAGCCAGAAGCCGTTGATGTAATTAATACGGGCATTCAAAGAAAAAAACGTATCTGTGCAGTGGGAACTACTGCAATGCGCGCGTTGGAAAGTTCGGTTTCTACAAACCATTCGTTAAATGCATACAAAGGGTGGACTAATAAATTTATTTTTCCACCGTACGATTTTAGTATCGCGAATGCTATGATCACTAATTTTCATACGCCAAAATCTACTTTATTAATGATGGTTTCGGCATTTGCTGGACACGATTTTATAAAAGAAGCCTACGCTGAAGCTATTAAGGAAAAATATAAATTTTATACCTATGGAGATGCTATGTTGATTATCTAATATGCAACACTGCGTACACTCTTTAAATCCCGATGCGAATCGGGATTTTTTATTTTATAAGCGTTTGATTTTCAAATGTGGAAATAAAAATATACCTTAGTATTCCTTTATTAAAAACTAACCAGCTGTCTAGATGAAAAAAACTACGTTTTTCTTCATTATTTATTTGTACACACTAATTGCCTTTTCGCAAGGCAATGGCGGTGAATTGCCCGAAAGCTGGGATCTTGATCTAACAGAACAACCCGAGGTTATACGGCTTCCGCCCTTAGATTTAGAGCTTATTTTACAGCAAGACAGTATAAACGATTTAGATAAAAGCATGCCTTGGCGCTACGGTATTGAAATACCTGTAAATCTAAATATGCAACAAAATGGGCTATGGACCACACTGTCCAATGGCGGGAAAATTTGGCGCACGACCATACAATCGCACAGAGCGCTAAATTTAAGTATTAATTTTGATGACTTTTATTTGCCCTCCGGTGCTAGACTTCAACTTTACAATCAAGATAGAACAGATGTTACCCGAACTTATAATAATGCGCAAAACCGAATAAATGGTCAATTGGGAACCTGGTTTGTAGAGGGCGATATTATTTGGATTGAATACTACCAACCTCCCCATACACGGGAAACACCGCGACTTCAAATTAACAGTGTTATTCACGGCTACAGAATGGGAAGTGTAAATGCGCTAATAGACGGTGTTCGCGGCATTAACGATTCTGGTGAATGTAATTACGATGTAAATTGCCCGATTGGAAGTGATTTTGATGCCAAAAAAGATTTAGTGAAAAAAGCAGTTGCACTCCTAAACCTCGGAAATGGTTATTTGTGTTCGGCCGTATTGGTTAATAATACTCAGAGCGATAAAACACCTTATCTTTTAACTGCCAATCACTGTTTGGAAAACAGCAGCCCGGCGCTTTGGTCTATTCGGTTTAATTGGGTAAGCCCAACGCCAGTGTGCGGAACCGGAGAGGACAGCGGAGATCTGCAAACTAATTTTACCATTAGCGGTGCCGAATTAAAAGCTAACAATAACGTAAGTGATTTTGCCTTAGTAGAACTTTTTGAACGAATTCCCAATTCGTGGGACGTTGCTTTTGCCGGATGGGATAACTCAGATACCGATCCATTGTTTGAAGTTGGCATACATCATCCGAACGGAGATATAATGAAAATTTGCAGAGATAATTCTGGCGCTACAAAAGTAGATGCCAATGGCACACAAGTTTGGTTAATTGGTGGCGGCACACACGGAAGTGGCAATGGCTGGGAGATAGGTACAACAGAAAGCGGCTCTTCAGGATCTCCACTTTTTGATGAAAATGGCCGGATTATCGGTCAGTTATATGCAGGGCAGTCGGCTTGCAACGGATTAACAAACAACGGTGAATACGATATTTACGGTAGGTTTGGTATTTCTTGGAATACTGGAAATACGGCACAATCGCGATTAATGGATTGGTTAGACCCAATTAGTTCTGGGCAAACTACGGTGGAAACAATTCAAAATCTTTTGAACATTCCGGATTTTGAACAAATTGGCGAAATTAAAATTTATCCCAACCCCGCCAGTACTACCATTACGGTAATGAACAATAGATTTCCGCATTTATCCTTTCAATTTCTGAATGTAGTGGGGCAGCGTATCCACGCGGGTTCCCTGTCTAACACAATGAATACAATCAATGTTGCCAACCTCGCTGATGGCGTATACTTTCTCTATTTGTTAGATGAAGACAGCAAGAACTCAATAACGAAAAAAATAATTATTAATAAATAAATATATAATTTTTTAAAGTTGAAATGCCTCTATTCTGAAACGGAAAGAGGCTTTTTACTTTTAATTACAGTAATTTTGCAAGATGATTTCAGAAAAAAGAGATATACGAGCACTTACTAAAGAAGAACTTAGAGATTTTTTTGAAAGTATTGGCGATAAGGCTTTCCGTGGCACACAGGTTTATGATTGGCTGTGGAACAAGGGAATACACAGCTTTGACGATATGACCAATCTTTCCAAGGAAACCCGAGCACATTTAAACAACAACTTTGTTATTAATCATATTAAAGTAGATCACATTCAAAAAAGTAATGACGGCACAATTAAAAACGCGGTTAAACTTCACGACGATTTGGTGGTGGAATCAGTCTTAATTCCTACTAAAAGTAGAACTACGGCTTGTGTTTCTTCGCAGGTTGGGTGTAGTTTAGATTGCAGGTTTTGTGCGACCGCAAAACTTAAAAGAATGCGGAATTTAAACCCAGATGAAATTTACGACCAAGTTGTGGCCATAGATAAAGAAAGTAGGCTGTACCATAACAAACCACTCTCTAACATAGTTTTTATGGGAATGGGCGAACCGCTTATGAATTATAAAAATGTATTGGAGTCTATAGAAAAAATAACTTCGGACGAAGGCTTGGGGATGTCGCCAAAACGAATTACTGTTTCTACCTCTGGTGTGCCAAAAATGATAAAGAAATTGGCAGATGATGAGGTAAAATTTCATTTGGCAGTATCATTACATTCCGCAATTCAGGAAACAAGGGAGCAGATTATGCCTTTTGCAAAAGCATTTACATTAACAGATCTTCGCGAAGCTTTAGAATATTGGTACAGTAAAACGAATCGGAAAATTACGTACGAATATATTGTTTGGAAAGATATAAACGATACTTGGGAAGCTATTGAAGCACTTGTTACTTTTTGTAAATACGTACCTTGCAAAGTGAATATTATTGAATACAATCCAATAGACGATGGCCATTTTCAGCAAGCTTCATCTACCATAATTGATGATTACATTCAGGCCTTGGAACACAACAGAATTCCTGTAACGGTTCGCAGAAGTCGCGGAAAGGATATAGATGCGGCCTGTGGGCAATTAGCAAACAAACAATAAAAAAAGAGCGGCTTTTGGCCGCTCTTTTCAATTCAATTCAAAACCGAATGTAAATTAGTTTTTTACAATTCTGAAAGTTTTGCTAGCTCCTTCAATAGAAACAGTAGCAATGTAAACACCAGACTGAAGTCCAGAAATAGTTACAGATTCATTAGTGTTAGCTAGTTTTTGAGAAACTACCTCTTGACCTAGCATATTGTAAATAGCCACACGCTCCATAGAAGTAGTAGCAGAAAGGTTTAATTGGTTGTTTGCAACAAAGTATTTGAAACCTTGGAAAACTTGATCGTTAACACCTAAAACATCAGCGGTAACTTTAAAGTCATCAACTTGGAAACCAAATTGGTCAGAAGCAACGTGGTTTATAGCGATGTAAACATCTTGTCCAGCGTAAAAATCAAGATCAACAGTGAATTCTTCCCAGTCAATTGCTTGAGGAACTAAACCTGTTTCAAGTGGTGAAAAGTTAGTTGGGTCGTTATCTACTATAGATACTAAGATGTTAAAAGTCTCATTCGAGTATAATGCGTCAGCAGCTTTTGCCCAGAAAGAAAGTAGGTTTCCAGATGTTCCTAATGTAATTTGTGGAGAAATAAGCCAATCGTTGTTCGCATTCGTTGTTCCGTCTGGAACAGCAGCAAAAGAAGTCATTGCCTTTTCACCGCTTCTAGCAGTCCAATCAGAATCGGCAGTTGGATCTAATGGAGGGTTTGTTGTAGTTGAGTTGAAAACAATAAATGCCCCCGTGTAACCAGAGTTGTCAAAAGTAACACCTGAAAATCCGTAAGTAGGTAGCATGTCTTGATCAACTAGAGTCCAATCTCCAACATTGTCAATAATGAAGTCGTCATAAGCTTCAAAATCGTCTTCAAAAATTGTTGTTTGTGCGCTCATCGCAAAGCCAGCAAATAATGCTGCCAATAAAGTAATTTTTTTCATTTTAAATATTAATTAAGGAGTTAAAAATAATTTCCCCCAAAAATAGGGCTTGAGCCTTTGTCAATAGGGGTTTTATGTCACTTTAACACCTTTTGAGTATTTCGCATTTTTGAAGATTAACTCAATGTCTGTCGCACATTTATTAACGCACATCTTGCATTTTTATAACTTTTAAGATTGAAATAATGAATATTTAATTTTGAATGCGAAAATCAATCTTTAAAAGTTTTGTTAAAATGCACCGTACTTTTTTTAAATCTGTTGCGTTTACTTGATGGCACCGTGAAAACCGTCGTTCAATTTTAACTATCTTTGAGCTTTTATGAAGATAGTTTCGCGCATAAAACTTCCCATTGAAAAAGAGATGGAGCTTTTTGAAAAAAAGTTCTCAGACTCTATGTCTTCCAAAGTTTCACTGCTAAATAAAATTACCCACTATGTTGTAAACCGGAAGGGAAAACAAATGCGGCCCATGTTCGTTTTTCTAATTGCAAAAATGACCAATCAAGGTCAAGTGAATGAACGTACCTATCGCGGCGCATCGGTTATTGAGCTTATACACACTGCTACTTTGGTACACGACGATGTGGTAGACGACAGCGACCGTCGCCGTGGGTTTTTCTCCTTAAATGCACTTTGGAAAAACAAAATTGCCGTGCTCGTTGGCGATTATCTGCTTTCTAAAGGGTTGCTGCTTTCTATAGATAATGACGATTTCGATTTATTAAAAATAATCTCTGTGGCCGTGCGCGAAATGAGCGAGGGCGAACTCTTACAAATTGAAAAGGCGCGAAAGTTAGATATTACTGAAGATATTTATTTTGAAATAATTCGCCAAAAAACAGCAACATTAATTGCAGCTTGTTGTGCAATGGGCGCACGCTCGGTAATGGCATCGGATGAAGAAGTTGAAAAAATGCGCAAGTTTGGCGAACTCATCGGCACCGCTTTTCAGATAAAAGACGACCTTTTTGATTATGGTAACGAGCACATCGGCAAACCTACCGGCATTGATATTAAGGAGCAAAAAATGACTCTTCCCTTAATATACGCACTAAATAATGCTTCTTCTGAAGATAAAAAATGGTTAATTAATTCGGTTAAGAATTATAACAAAGACAAAAAGCGCGTAAAGGAAGTTATCGCTTTTGTAAAAGATAATGGCGGTCTGGATTATGCCGTATCAAAAATGAAGGAGTACCAACAGCAAGCACTTCAGCTTTTGGAAACCTATCCCGCTTCGCCCTACAAAGAATCGCTCGAGTTGATGGTAAATTACGTTATTGACAGGAAAAAGTAGCAGTTTGCAGAGGCAGTATGCGGAGGCAAACGGAATACTGCGACAGTATATTGAAAACTTTTTTTACTCCCAGGCAACTATTCTGCAAAAACCTGCGTCTATTAAATAGAAGCCTTTTAAAGCGAAGCGTATTTTGAAAATAATACCCTTACATAAAAATTATTCAAAGCTAATTAGCAAATCGTCTAATGGCGATCGCCGAGCGCAGCAAAAATTGTTTGAGCATTTTGCACCCAAAATGTTGGGAGTTTGCCGGCAGTATGTAAAAAGCAACGATTTGGCCGAAGAAGTAATGCTAAACGGGTTTTTTAAAATGTTTTCAAATTTAAACAATTTTAAAAACGAAGGAAGTTTTGAAGGTTGGGTTCGCAGGATAATGGTAAACGAAAGTATTACACAACTTCGAAAAGATAAAAAACTACATTTTACATCCGAAGCCGAAATTGAAAATTCTGCAGTGCATTCCACATTTATTGAAACCGAATTGGAAACGGACGAAATTCAAAAAATGATAGACAGTTTGCCGGTTGGTTATAAAACGGTTTTTGTGCTTTATGCAATTGAAGGATACAAACACAGTGAAATTGCAGAACAATTGCAGATAAGCGAAAATACTTCAAAATCACAACTGTTTAAAGCACGCAAAATGCTTCAGAATATGGTAAAACAACAAAATAATATTAGCTATGGCACCTTATAAATTAGAAGACAACATGCGCGATAAGCTGGAAGCGAGAGAGCTAAAACCCTCCGCGAACGCTTGGAAAAAACTAGAAGCAAGGTTAGATGCCGAGCAACCCAAAACAAAGCCGATCTTATGGTATTACGCCGCTGCGAGCATTGTGGGTATTTTAATTTTGGTTTCAATTTTCTATAGTAGAAATAATTTTGAAGGCAACAATACTATTGTAAACGAGAATATACATCCGCCTAACCCGGAAACAAATTCTGAAATAATTCCAATAAATGTTGAATCCCAAAAAATAGCGTCAGAGCTACCCGTAACTTCGGAGGAAGAATATAATGTAAATAAAGATAATACAAAATCCTCTGGAAGGGAAGCAAACGAAACGGCACGAGAAAAATCAATACAGTTAAAAAATCCTTCACCTAAAAAATCTGAAATTGACAAAAAAATTCAGCAATATGAACGAGTTGCCCAGACAAAGAACGAAAATGTAAAACCTAATAAAGAAGAGAAGGCAATTATTTCAGAAGATGAAAAACATATAAATCTTAAAATAGACGAAGTAGTTGCTTCAGTAAAAAAACTACAAGAAGATAATGCAGATGTAACTGCTGCCGAAGTAGAAGCGCTGTTAGATAACGCTCGCCGCGAAATTCAATCGCAACGTATTTTAAACAATCCAAAAGTAGATGCAACTGCGCTCTTGCAAGACGTAGAGTGGGAGCTCGAAAAAAGTTTTCGCGACAAGGTTTTTGACGCTCTTGGCGAAGGTTTTAATAAAATAAGGACTGCTGTTTCTGAGCGAAACGACTGACCAATTGTTGCCTCGAGCGCAAACGAAAGATTTAAAATAGGTAACAAAATTATTCATCAATTCATCATCAATAATCAAAAATCGAACAGTTATGAAATCAATTATCGCAATTACCACGGCACTCACCATTTGTTTACTCACTAGCGGTTATGTGCAGGCACAAGTAGCAACCAACAAAAATTCTATTGAACACTTAAGCAGTTTAAAAGAAAAAATAATTCAAGAGGAAAAAGACGCGCTAAAAACAGAAGTTGAAAGAATTAATTCGTTATTAAACAGCGATGGTGTTACCGAAGCCGAGGCCGAAAGTTTAAAACAAAACGCCGCCGAAAAGCACGCATTAAACATTGAAAATAGATTGGCAATTATTGATAATAAAATAGCATTGCTAAAACGAAACGATACCGTAGTAAACGAAGATGATGATACAGGAATGGTCATTAGAATAGGTACTAGCGATAGTGAAAATGAAAATGTGCTTTACATTGGTCCTAAAAATAAAAAACGTAAATACGACCGCCGAACCACCTCCGATTTCGTATTTGCATTTGGTTTAAACAACGCAATTACTGAAGGCGAATCCTTGCAGGATTCAGATTTTAAAGTAGCAGGTAGCCGCTTTGCCGAACTTGGCTGGGCGTGGAAAACACGGGTTTTCGATAATTCAAATTGGCTCCGAATTAAATACGGACTGTCTTTTCAATTTAACGGATTAAAACCTACGGACAATAGATTTTTTGTAGATACTGGAGAACAAACCGAGCTGCAAACGTATCCGTTAAATCTCGAAAAGTCTAAATTTAGAATGGACAATCTAGTGGTGCCTATTCATTTGGAATTCGGACCGTCTAAAAAAACTGAATACGACGATTATTTCCGTTATTCTACCAAAAATCAACTTACGGTTGGCTTGGGCGGCTATGTAGGAATAAATTTAAGTACCCGCCAAAAGTTAAAATTTGAAGAGGATGGGGAAGATCAAAAATTAAAACTAAAAGCAGATTACAACACAAATAATTTTGTTTACGGCCTCAGTAGTTATATAGCTTGGCAAGGAATTGCGCTATACGCCAAGTACGATCTTAACACAATTTTTAAGAATAACCCTATTGTCCAGCGCAATGTATCTTTGGGTTTGCGCTTTGATGTAGATTAGCCACATCTATTAATTTTGTTTAATTATTAACCTACAAGGTTTTTAAAACCTTGTAGGTTTCTTTTTTATATATTGCTATTTTTACCGACCGCAATATCCAATTAACGTATTAACAATTTCCTTGATAAGCAGAACCACCATAGACAATGTTTTTGAAACCGCTCGTGTTGAAGAGGTAATTGGCGACTTTGTGCAATTAAAAAAATCCGGGAGCAACTTTAAAGGGCTTAGCCCATTTACAGATGAACGCTCTCCGAGTTTTATGGTGAGTCCCGTAAAGCAAATTTGGAAAGATTTTAGTAGCGGAAAAGGAGGAAATGTGGTTTCCTTTTTAATGGAACACGAACATTTCACCTATCCCGAAGCAATTAAATTTTTAGCCAAAAAGTACGGGATTGAAATTGAGGAAACCGAGCAAACGCCCGAAGACAAAATACAGGCCAACGAGCGTGAAAGCTTGTATTTGGTAAGCGAATTCGCAAAGGAATATTTCCATAATACATTATTAAAAACCGAAGAAGGCAAAGCCATTGGACTTTCGTATTTTAAGGAAAGAGGTTTTACCGATGAAACTATAAAAACATTTAAGTTAGGTTATTCCCCAGATTCTTGGGATGCCTTTACCAGCCACGCAATTAAAAAAGGCTATAAGCTAGAATTTCTGGAAAAAACGGGTTTATCTATCGTAAAGGAAGAAAAGCAATTCGATCGTTTTAAGGGTCGCGTTATGTTTCCGATTTTAAGTATGAGCGGTCGTACGCTGGGTTTCGGGGGGCGAATATTAACTTCAGATAAAAAGGCGGCAAAATATTTAAACTCGCCCGAGAGCGATATTTACCACAAAAGCAAAGTGCTTTATGGCATATTTAACGCCAAACAAAGCATCGCAAAAGAGGATAATTGCTACTTGGTTGAGGGTTATACAGATGTTATTCAGTTTTACCAAACAGGTATTCACAACGTGGTTTCCTCCTCTGGAACGGCTTTAACTTCGGAACAAATCCGGCTTATAAACCGCCTTACCAAAAACATTACCGTTCTTTTTGATGGAGATGCTGCGGGCCTTAGAGCATCGCTTCGCGGAATAGATTTAATCTTGGAACAAGGTATGAATGTAAAAATTTGCACCTTTCCCCAAGGCGAAGATCCAGATAGCTTTTCGCGGAAAAATTCGTTCGAAGATGTAACACTTTACTTAGAAGAAAACGCAAAAGACTTTATCACTTTTAAAGCGTCACTGCTTGCAAATGAAGCCAAGAACGATCCGATAAAAAAATCGGAAACCATTCACGATATGGTCAATAGCATTGCCAAAATTCCCGATGTAATAAAGCGCGAAGTTTATATAAAGGAATGTTCGCGTATAATGGATATTTCGGAACAAGTGCTTTTTAATACGCTGGCGCAAATTTTTCAAAAAGACAAAAAGGAGGCTGCTAAAAAAACAAAGGTGCAGCAGGAGTCTTTTGAGGTTATTCCAACCGAAAAAAAGATTCAAAAAATAGACGTTCAATTGCAATTGGAGCAAAAAATAATTGAACTATTATTACTCTACGGCAATGTGGAAGAAGATTTCGAAGACTTAATACTGGATGTAGATGAAAAAGGCGAAATTTCGTTGAAACCTGAAATTCACAAAGCGCGCGTATTCGAAAAAATTTATCTCGATTTGCAGGACGATGAAATTGAGTTTACAAATCCGGAATTCAAAAGCTTGTATTTTGAAGTTGTAAACAGATTTAATCAAGATCCCGAAGCAAAAGCTGAAACTTTTATAAACGATTTAAAACCCGAAATGGCCACCGCCGTAACGCATATTTTAATGGAAGAAGAACGATACACGCTGAGTAACTGGGAACGAAAGGAAATTTATGTAAAAGAAAAAGATAAAACCATAGCCCAAATGGTGAGCGAAACAATACTTAATTTACGCCGGCATTTGGTTTCCCAAAAAATAAACGAACTTTCTGAAGAAATGAAAGAGGGCAAAATTGCCGAAGTAGATTCTGGACTTCAGGAAATAGTAGATTATATTAGTCTTAAAAAGGTGCTTTCCAATAAACTTAACCGGGTGCTTTAACTTAACTGTAGCATCCGTACTTGGGTAATTAACTCTGCCAAACTGTTTACTTCCAGTTTTTTTAAAAGCCTCGTTTTATAGGTGCTCACCGTTTTTTCATTAATTTCCAGAAGGGATGCAATATCCTTATTGCGCTTTCCGTCTGAAAGCAAATTTAAAACTTCCAATTCTCTCGCCGAAAGCTTTTTGTATTTCCCAATAACGCTAGTATCGTTATTATTACGATTGTTATACGCCGCAATTAGCGCATCGTTTAAAAATATACCCCCTAAATTTACATGGTTAAGAGCTTCTAAAAATTCTGCGGGTGAAGCAGTTTTTGGAATATACCCAGAAGCCCCAGATTTTATGGTGCGAAGCGCGTAGACTACTTCGGGATATGAAGAAAAAATTACAATTTTAATTTTTGGGAATGTTTCGTGAATGTGGCGAAGTGTATTAAAACCCTTAATTTCCGGAATATTCAATTCTAAAATTAAAATATCGGGCTTTGTTTTTTCAATACATTCAATTAATTCGGTCCCACGACTAACATTGCCAACTACTGTATATTTATGCGTAGTTTTCAAAAAAACCGAAATGCCTTCCCTAATCATAGCATGATGGTCTGCAATTACAACTCTTTTCATCTTTGAAAATTTACAAATTTGGAAAAATATAAACTTGAGAAATGGGGAAAGTTTAATTTGTAATATTAACAATACATTACGAAAGAATGAAACCTTTACCGAATGAATAGCAAAGGTTTCGTTCAAGTGTTAAATTATCCGACCAGTAGCGTTAATGCTTTAATTTTAATGGAATTTTACACACTGGAATGGGGAGCATTTTATGTTGATTCGCGCTATTGAGTTTACGGTAAATATCAAAAACCACTTGTTGTCTGCCTACAAAATCGCTGTTTTGCTTGCCTTTTTCCGCCATTTCCATTGCCCATTCCAGTTCGTCGTAGCTTGCTCCTAATTGATCTTCATCCGAGCGGCTATCGCCAAAAAGACCGTCTGTTGGTGCTGCATTTAGTATGGATTCCGGAACATTTAATGCCTTCGCAATTGTATAAACTTCGCTTTTTAGCAAATCGGCAATGGGGTTTAAATCTACTCCGCCATCACCATATTTAGTGTAAAAACCAACGCCAAAATCTTCAATTTTATTTCCAGTTCCCGCAACCAAATAACGATATATTCCAGCAAAATAATACAGTGTGGTCATTCGCAAACGAGCCCGGCTATTGGCTAATGAAAGATCTATTAAGGCTCGATTTGATGTTTGAGGGACTTCGGCCTTAAATTGTTCAAAAACCGAAGTAAGATTTACTTCCGTACTGCTAACATTTGGGAAGTTTTCTTTTAAAAACTGAATGTGTTCGCGGCCGCGGCTAACTTGGTTTGCAGCCTGATGAATGGGCATTTCTACACAAAGTGTACGTAAGCCTGTTTTTGCGCAGAGTGCCGAGGTTACTGCCGAATCTACTCCGCCACTTATGCCTACTACAAAACCCTCCATCTTTGCATTTTCGGCATAACTTTTAAGCCAGTTTACAATAAAATCTATAACTTTTTCGGTCTGCATTTTCCGTGTTTTTAATCTTTTATAATAATACCTTTGCACCGCAAAAGTGGTTAAAGATAAAATTAATAAAAAGGATTAACGTTAACCAAGAATAACATTTTTTATATGATAAAATATTTGATAGCGATATTTTTTGGAATTCTTTTTTTCTCGTGCAATTCTAAAAGTGAGGTTGAAAAGGAAATTGAAAAAATTCCGATGAATGTTGAGGTAATCCGTTTCGATAGGGCATTTGCGGCGGCATCTCCTGAGAATTTGCCAAAATTAAAAAAGGAGTTTCCCGCGTTTTTTCCTGAGAAATACCACGATAGTATCTGGGTTGAAAAGTTAACCGATACGCTACAAAATCAGTTGGAGCAGGAAGTGCTAAAACAATTTCCGAACGAGGGGGATTTAAAAGAAATTCTCGAGCCGCTTTTTCAGCACATAAAATATTATTTTCCAAAATTCACAACACCGGTAGTAGTTGCCGCCACATCTGACGTTGACTATAGAAACAAGGTAATTCTTGCAGACAGTATGTTGGTTATAGGATTGGACAATTACTTGGGAAGCGACCATAAATTTTACCAGGGCATAGACAAATATATTGCGAAAGAAATGAAACCGTCTCAAATAGGGCCCGATGTTGCTGAAATATACGCCAGACAACACATTAAAATACCGAATAAAAGAACATTTTTAGCGCAGATAGTTTACTTCGGAAAAGAATTATATTTAAAAGATCTTTGGCTTCCAAACACTTCCGATGCGGCAAAAATAGGCTATACCATAGAGGAGTACATTTGGGCTGAAGAAAATGAAGAATATATGTGGCGTTATTTTATAGAGAAGGAATTGCTCTATAGCACAGACCCAAAACTTGCAGCCAGATTTGTAAGCCCCGCACCGTTTTCAAAATTTTATTTAGAAATAGACAACGAATCTCCAGGTATGTTGGGAAAATATTTGGGCTGGAAAATTGTACGTGCCTATATGAAAAATAACGATACAAATGTTCAGCAATTAATGGTTACAAATGCTGATGAAATTTTTACAAATTCAAAATACAAACCTAAGAAATAATGGCAATTAAACACAATTCAGAAATACGATTAAACGTTGGTTTAGACGAAAATAAGATACCCGAAAAAATTCACTGGACAGCCGAAGATGGTGGGGTTACAAACGAAGAGACTAAAGCTGTAATGCTTTCGGTTTGGGACAATAAAAATAAGGAAAGCCTTAGAATAGACCTTTGGACAAAAGATATGCCCGTAGATGAAATGAAGATTTTTTTCCATCAAACTTTAAGTGCTATGGCAGATACTTTTCAGCGGGCTACAAACGATGAAAAAATGAGTGCTACCATGCGCGATTTTTGCGATTATTTTGCCGAAAAGTTAGAGTTAAAAAGAGGAGAGTAGCATTTAAAAATCTGGATTGCCAACAGTGGCATTTAGCTCGTCAATATAATTTAGTAATTCGTCTCTTCCGGTAAAATTACTGGCAGATGTAATAAAGTATTGGGGCATTGCTTCCCAAGTTTCGAGCATTTTTTGGATGTAAGCCTCAACGTTTCTATTTAAAGCGTTCGGCTTTAACTTGTCTGCTTTGGTAAAGATAATATTGAAAGGAATTCCGCTTTCGCCCATCCACTCCATAAATTCTAAATCTATGGGTTGTGGTTCTAAACGGCAGTCTATAAGCACAAAAGCCAAGACCATTTGTGTGCGCTTTTCGAAGTAGTTGGTTATAAATTTCTGAAAAGTTTTTTTACTACTTTTAGAAACACGGGCGTAGCCGTAACCAGGCAAATCTACCAAATACCAGCTTTTGTTAATAATAAAATGGTTAATTAGCTGTGTTTTCCCTGGCCTACCTGAAGTTTTTGCCAAGTTTTTGCGCTGCATAAGCATATTTATTAGGGAAGACTTGCCCACATTACTCCGGCCAATAAAAGCGTATTCTGGCAACCGATTCTTAGGGCATTTCGCAACATCGCTGTTGCTCATTAAAAATTCCGCAGATTTAATATGCATGCTGTTGTAATTAGATGTTGTGGGTTAAATGAGCAATATAGTTTCTCTTAGAAATCTAAACCCTTTTAAAATTTGCGTTTTTGCAACCACGCGTAGAGCAATTGATTGAATTCATTAGGGTGCTCCATCATTGCAGCATGGCCACATTTATCAATCCAGAATAATTCAGAATCTGGTAAAAGTTCGTGAAATTCTACCGCTACTTCGGGAGGGGTTACATTGTCGTTCTTCCCCCAAATAATACAGGTGGGCGTGTGCATTTTTGGCAAATCTTTTGCCATATTATGCCGAATGGCGCTTTTGGCAATAGCAAGCGTTCGAATAAGCTTTGTTCGGTCGTTTACCGTTTCGTAAACGTCGTCTACAATTTCTTTGGTTGCTATTTTTGGATCGTAAAAAACGTTTTCAGCTTTTTGTTTAATATACTCGTAATCGCCACGTTTGGGGTAGCTTTCGCCCATAGCGCTTTCGTACAATCCGGAGCTGCCGGTAATAATGAGTGCTTTAACTTTTTCTGGGTATAGCTTTGTGCACAGAAGTCCGATGTGGCCCCCCAGTGAGTTTCCTAATAAAATTACCTCCTTATAGCCCAAATGATCTATAAACTGTGCAGCGTATTTTGCGAAATTTTTCACATTAGTGCGCAGTAAGGTCATTTTGTAAATAGGCAATTCAGGGATTAGAATTTTATAGCCCTTTGGTGGAAAAAAATCGGCAACGCCATCAAAATTACTTAAACCGCCCATAAGACCGTGAAGGATAACAATTGGTGTGCCTTCACCTATTTCTAAATATGAAAATTTTCCTTCTTTCTTTAAGTTTTCTGACATGCTTGGTTGGTGCAATTTAGAATGACAAAAGTAAACAAAAATTTTTCATACAGTCTATTTATACGCCCCCTTTGTTTTTGTCAATTCAAATTTGAGGTTATCTACAATGTGGTAAAACTTATCAACAAAGTGGTAGAATGTGGTAAAAAGTGGTAAAAGTTATATATATTTGAAACTATAAATTGCAAATCGGGAATTTCCACAATGCTCAATCTAATAGGTACATACGAATGTAAAGCAGACGTAAAAGGACGCGTCATGGTGCCTGTTCCGCTTAAAAAGCAGTTGGCTGTAGTGGCTCCCGAGGGCTTTGTGATTAAGCGTGCCGTTTTTCAGCCTTGTTTAGAAATTTATCCTATGAAAGAGTGGGAAGCGTTAATGCAAAAAATGGGTGAACTTAACCGCTTCAGTAGAAAAAACAACGATTTTATCAGAAGGTTTACAGCTGGCGTTAAAACGGTGGAACTCGATGCTGCCGGACGCTTGTTGATTCCTAAAGACCTGCTAGCATTTGCGAGTATTAGCAAAGAAATTGTGCTCTCTTCCGCCATAAATATTATTGAAGTTTGGGATAAAGACAAATATGAGCAAGCTATTGATGATGCAGCAAATGATTTTGCCGATCTGGCCGAAGAGGTGATGGGAAATAAAAGCGGAGAAGACCATGGAGTATCATAATCCTGTTTTATTAAAAGAAACTGTTTCAGGTTTAAATATCAAGCCAGATGGCGTGTATGTAGATGTAACCTTCGGCGGTGGCGGACACTCACGTGAAATCTTAAAACACTTGGGTTCCAACGGAAAACTCATCGCTTTTGATCAGGATAAAGACGCGCTGAAAAATGCTATTGACGATCCGCGGTTTTTGATGGTCAATCAGAATTTTCGGTTTTTGAAACAGTTTTTAAGATTTCACGGCTATAGAACTGTTGATGGAATCTTGGGCGATTTCGGAGTTTCTTCGCATCAGTTTGATGTAGCTGAAAGAGGTTTTTCAACACGCTTTGAAGCCGATCTGGACATGCGGATGAATCGCGATAGTAATTTTTCGGCTTATACTGTTGTCAATAAATTTGAAGAAACTCAGTTGCGCAATGTGCTCTCAAATTATGGCGAATTGCGAAATGCCGCCGGAATGGCCAGGGTAATAGTTGAAGCTAGACAGGAGCAAAAAATAAAAACGAGCGAACAGCTTAAAACAGTGCTCCGTAGGTTTTTGCCAGCGCATAAGGAAAACAAAATTCTGGCTCAGATTTATCAAGCCATCCGCATAGAAGTAAACCAAGAGTTAGAGGCGCTTAAAGAATTTTTGCTGCAGACCAACGAAGTTTTAAAACCAGGCGGGCGACTTAGTTTAATTAGTTACCATTCGCTAGAGGATAGGCTGGTAAAACGCTACATACGAAACGGCTTGTTTGAAGGCGAGCCAGAAAAGGATGTATTCGGAAGGGTAGAGGTGCCTTTTAAAGCTGTGGGAAAATTTGTGATTCCCACTAAAGAAGAAATAAAATTGAACAATAGGGCTCGAAGTGCCAAACTTAGAATAGCTGAGAAATTATAACATGAAAGAAGGTTTTTACAACATTATAAAAGGAAAATTTTTGGTAAGTGATGATGCGCTGAAAAATTGGCGTTTTATCATTTTTCTTTCTGTATTGGCTTTGGTTATGATTAGCAGTTCGCACAGCGCCGATAAAAAAGTGCACGTTATTTCAAAATTAAATGCTCAAGTAAAAGAGCTGAAAAGCGAATATGTAGATGTTAGAATGCTTTTGATGCAGTCGCGAATGGAAAGTAAAATTATTGCCGCCATGGAGCGTCGGGGGTTGCAACCATCGTCAAATCCGCCGAAGCGCATTCGCATCATTGAAACAGTAAAATAAAACGAAAAAAACACGGATAGGAATTAAAAAAGAAACTGAATACAAGAATGGCATTTGAGGAAAAAAACATATTAAATCGTTTGTACATCGTTGCGGGATGTATGTTCCTATTTGCGCTTGCCATAAGCGTTAAGCTGCTTAATATTCAGTTTGTAGACGGCGATAAATATCGAGATTTGGCCAAGGAAAACACTACCAAAAATTTTATAATTCCTGCAAATCGAGGAAATATTTATGCTGATGACGGTAGCTTACTGGCTACTTCGGTGCCAAAATACGATATCCGTTTTGATGCGGTTACGGTGTCCTCGAAAGATTTCAAACAAAATTTAAAGCCGCTATCCGAAGGCTTGAGCAGCATGTTTGGAAAACCTGTTTCATACTATCAGAATAAATTAAGAAAAGCCCGCGCAGATAAAAATCGCTATTTGTTAATAGTAAAAAACTTGGGCTATTCAGATTATATAAAAGTGAAGCATTTACCGCTGTTTCAAAAAGGTCCCTATAAAGGTGGAATCATCGTAGAGCAACGAACCGTTCGCGAACATCCCATCGGGAAAATCGCACAACGTACCGTGGGCGATGAAGCTTTTGATCGTCCCGGATATTACGCAGTAGGTTTGGAAGGCGCATTTAACGATTTGCTTACCGGAAAGGAGGGCCATAGGCTAAAACAAAAAATAGCCAAGGGACAATGGAAACCTATTTCGGACGACAACGAAATAGAGCCGCAGGATGGTTACGATATTGTTTCAACCATAAATGTAAACATACAGGATATTGCGCACCATGCATTATTAAAGCAACTAGAGTATTACGAAGCCGAACACGGTACCGTAATCGTAATGGAGGTTGCCACGGGTGAGATAAAGGCTGTTTCTAATCTGGGGCGTACATCCAATGGCACTTATTACGAAAAACTTAATTATGCAGTTGGCGAATCGCACGAGCCAGGCTCAACTTTTAAAGTTATGGCGTTAATGGCTGCGTTGGAAGATAAGGTAATAGATACCAGTAGTGTTGTAGATACAGGTAATGGAAGAAAAATTTTCTACGGAAGGCCTGTTAATGATTCAAAACGCGGCGGCTATGGAAAAATTTCTGCGGCGAGGGCATTGGAAGTTTCTTCAAATATTGGGCTCGCAACAATTATTGATAATGGGTATGCCAAAAACCCGAATAAATTTATCAACCGATTAAAAAGCTGGCATCTCGATAAAAAAACAGGAATTGCAATTAAAGGGGAAGGCCAACCTATGATTCCCCAGCCGGGCGATAAAAAATGGAGCAAGAACGCGCTGCCTTCTATAGCCTATGGCTATAACTTACAGCTTACGCCGCTTCAAACCTTAACATTTTACAACGCTATTGCAAATAAAGGAGTAATGGTGAAACCTCGCTTTATAAAAGAGGTGCGCGCTTGGAATGAAAAGGTAACGGTCTATGATACCAAAGTGATTAATCCTAAAATTTGTTCAGATAAAACCTTAAATGAAATTAAGGAAATAATGAAAAATACAGTAAAACGCGGAACTGGCAAATCGCTCTACTCCCCCGATTTTTCAATGGCCGGAAAAACGGGAACTGCCCGTACCGAATATTGGTTTCCTGACTGGAACAGTAATCCGCGCTATATTTCATCGTTTGCAGGATTTTTTCCGGCAGACAATCCCAAATATTCGTGCATCGTAATAATTCATAAGCCAAGTACTAAAAGAGGTTTTTATGGTGCAGACGTTTCTGGGCCTGTGTTTAAACGCGTAGCTCAGAAAATATTTACAGAGTCCCGAAATATTGATAAGGTAGAGCGCATAGAACAGCCAGACCCAATCATTGAGATGGATTTTGAAAAGTATTACGCCAAGCTTCAGCAGCCGTCTAAAACCATTCCGAATGTTACCGGAATGGCAGGTATGGATGCCGTTTCGCTTTTAGAAAACCTTGGCCTAAAAGTGCAAGTTGTGGGCAATGGAAGCGTTGATAGCCAATCTATAAAATCTGGCGAATCCCTAAAAAAAGGACAACTAATTACCCTTAATTTATCGTGATATTGTTAAGAGACATATTGTATAAGGTTACCATCGAAAGTGTTGTAGGTAGCACCTCTGTGGCTATTAACAACATACAATTTGATTCTCGAAAGGTTTCTTTAAACGATGTTTTTATCGCGGTAAAGGGATCCGTTTCAGACGGGCATGAATTTATTAAAAAAGCGGCCGATCAAGGAGCATTAGCCATTATTTGCGAAACAATGCCCGATCTTATTATCAACGGCATTACATACGTACAAGTTGCTAATACCCACAGTGCCTTGGCCATTATGGCTGCCAATTATTTTGGTAATCCTTCAGAAGAATTGAAACTCGTTGGAATTACCGGTACCAACGGCAAGACAACAATTTCTTCACTTTTATATCAGCTCTTCAAAAAGGCCGGAACCGAAGTAGGGTTGCTTTCTACTGTAAAAATATTGGTGGGCGACACCGAATACAAAACCACGCACACCACGCCCGATTCACTGACCATAAATAGTTATTTACGAAAAATGGTAGATGCGGGGGTAGAATTCTGCTTTATGGAAGTTAGTTCGCACGGCATACATCAAAAACGAACGGATGCATTACATTTTGTTGGGGGCATCTTCACAAATTTGTCGCACGACCATTTAGATTATCACAAGGATTTTGCAGAATACCGCGATGTAAAAAAATCATTTTTTGACAATTTGCCAAAATCTGCTTTCGCATTGGTAAATATAGACGACAAAAACGGTTTGGTGATGCTTCAAAATACAAAGGCGAAAAAATTTACGTACGCCTTAAAAACATATGCAGACTACAAAGCGCAAATTTTAGAAAGCCAGTTTACTGGGCAACTCATAAAAATAAATAACCAGGATTTATGGGTAAAATTAATTGGTAGTTTTAATGCATATAACCTGCTGGCAATTTATGGAGCTTCCAAATTGTTAGGTTTGGAGGAGTTAGAAATTCTTCAGATTATGAGCACGTTAAATAGTGTGGATGGGAGATTTCAATATTTAATTTCAGAAAATAAAATTACCGCAATTGTTGATTATGCACACACTCCCGATGCTTTACAAAATGTACTTGAAACTATAAACAACATTAGAACGGGTAATGAGCAGGTAATTACTGTTGTGGGTTGTGGTGGCGATCGCGATAATCAAAAGCGCCCCGTAATGGGTAAAATTGCCGCTACTTTAAGCACGCGCGTTGTATTTACAAGTGATAATCCACGAACCGAAAATCCAGAAAAAATAATTGAACAAATTGAAGCTGGTGTGCCGGCAGAGCATTATAAAAGAACAATTTCAATTACAAATAGGAAAGAAGCCATTAAAGCAGCGTGCCAAATGGCAGAAGAAAACGACATTATTTTAATTGCTGGGAAAGGCCATGAGACCTATCAGGAAATTAATGGCGAACGCTTTGATTTTGATGATTTTAAAATTGTAAAACAAACATTAACCACCTTAAACAAATAACCAAATGCTCTACTACCTTTTTGAATATTTGGATAAAACCTACGACATACCGGGCACTGGCTTGTTTAATTTTATTTCGTTTCGGGCTATCGCTGCGGTAATACTGTCGTTATTTATTGCCACCGTTTACGGAAAAAAGATAATTGAGTTTTTAAGAAAAAAGCAAGTGGGCGAGTCTATTCGCGATCTTGGGTTGGATGGGCAAAATGAAAAGGCCGGAACCCCAACTATGGGTGGTATTATAATAATACTAGCTACGCTTATTCCCGTTTTACTTTTCGCAAAACTGGAAAATATTTATGTAATTCTTTTAATAGTAACCACTCTTTGGATGGGCGTAATCGGATTTATAGACGATTACATTAAAAAATTTAAAAACGATAAACAGGGGCTGCCCGGCAAGTTTAAGGTTATTGGGCAAATTGGTTTAGGGCTATTTGTGGGACTCACAATGTATTTGCACCCAGATATTGTAGTGGAAAGAACTGTTCAAAATCCGGAAACTGAAACGGAAATTGCGCGCGTAATTGAAAAGGAATCAACCAATACGTTTTATGTAAAGGACAAATCTTTATTAACTACCATTCCTTTTGTAAAGGAAAATGAATTTAACTATTCAGAACTAATAAGCTGGGTGGGCGGTAACTACCAAAGTTATGTTTGGATCATCTTTATTCCCATTGTAATTTTTATAATTACTGCTGTTTCAAATGGCGCCAATCTCACCGACGGAATTGATGGTCTGGCAGCGGGAACATCGGCAATTATTGCACTTACGTTGGCATTTTTTGCTTGGGTTTCGGGAAACGTAATTTTTTCGGATTATCTCAATATAATGTATATCCCGAACACGGGCGAGATGACCATTTTTATTACCGCATTTGTGGGGGCACTTATTGGTTTTTTATGGTACAATACCTATCCCGCGCAAGTATTTATGGGCGATACGGGTAGTTTAACTATTGGGGGGATTATAGCCGTAATTGCTATTGCTGTTCGAAAGGAACTGTTAATTCCCATCCTCTGCGGCATATTTTTAATGGAAAATTTATCTGTGGTTCTCCAAGTAAGTTGGTTTAAATACACAAAGAAAAGATTTGGAGAAGGTCGCCGTATTTTCAGAATGTCGCCGCTACATCATCATTACCAAATTAAAGGTTTTCACGAAAGTAAAATTGTAACGCGCTTTTGGATTGTGGGAATTTTCCTTGCAATTATTACACTGGTTACACTTAAAATTAGATAAAGTGAAACAGCAATTGGCAATTCTGGGCGGAGGAGAAAGTGGTGTGGGAACTGCCATTTTAGGAAAAAAGAAGGGGTTTGAAGTGTTTGTGTCAGACTTTGGAAAATTAAAGGAAAAATACAAACAAGTTCTTATAAATAATGAGATTGAATGGGAAGAGGAAGGCCATTCCGAAGAGAGAATTTTTGCAGCGACCTTGGTAATGAAGAGCCCGGGAATTCCCGACTCGGCGCCAATCGTTCAAAAATTACACAAAAGAGGAGTAAATGTGGTTTCTGAAATTGAATTCGCTTCAAAATTCACAACGGCTACAATTGTAGGAATTACCGGGAGCAACGGAAAAACTACCACGGCAAGCCTCACTTATAAATTGTTGAGCGACGGTGGCTTGAACGTGGCTTTGGGTGGAAATATTGGAAAGAGTTTTGCCGAACAAGTGGCCGAAGACACGTATAAAAATTTTGTACTTGAATTAAGCAGTTTTCAGCTTGATGGAATAGAAAATTTTGCGCCGCACATAGCGGTTTTAACCAATTTGAGCCCCGATCATTTGGATAGGTATGATTATAAATACGAAAATTATATCGCTTCAAAATTTCGGATACTAATGAATCAGACGTCGAAAGATTATTTCATTTATAACGCAGATGATGAAGAAATTTTAAAATGGCTTTCAAACAACCCAATAAAATCGAAACCGCTGCCTTTTTCAACTAAAAAAGAACTGAAACAAGGCGCATATAAAAGAAACAACGAAATAATAATAAAAATAAATAATACAGAATATACTATGCCAATCGCAACAATAGGAATACAGGGGGAACACAATGTGAAAAACGCCATGGCTGCTTCTACCGTAGCCACCTTACTCAGAATACGAAAACAAACAATCCGCGAAAGCCTGGAAGGATTTCAAGGAGTGGAGCACAGGCTGGAAAAGGTATTAAAAATTAATAATGTGTTGTATGTTAACGATTCTAAAGCCACCAATGTAAACGCCACATTTTTTGCTTTAGATAGTATGGAAAACCCAACGGTATGGATCGTTGGCGGCGTAGATAAAGGTAATGATTACACAGAACTTTTGCCTTTGGTTAACGAAAAAGTGAAGGCAATAATCTGTCTGGGCGTTGACAATCAGAAAATAATAAATGCCTTCGGAAATGTTATTGATACAATTATTGAAGCAGATTCTATGCCGATGGCGGTTGAAATTGCCTATAAACTTGCTGAACGAAATAACACGGTTTTGCTTTCCCCCGCTTGTGCGAGTTTTGACTTGTTTGAAAATTATGAAGATCGCGGCAGACAGTTTAAAGATGCCGTTAGAAACCTATAAAAAAAAATATAACGGTGTTGCAAAATATATATAACCAGAAACATTTAAAGTGAAGAGTATTTTTCATTACATACAAGGCGATAAAGCAATTTGGGGCGTTGTGGGGCTTTTGGCTCTCTTCTCCTTTTTGCCAGTATATAGCTCCAGCAGCAACCTTGCTTATTTGTACGGAGACGGAAGTACTTTGCCGTATTTGTTAAGGCACTTTTCGCATTTGGTTTTGGGATTTGCAATATTGTATGGTGTTCATAAAATTCCGTATCATTATTTCCGCGGGCTTTCCATTATTGCAATGCCATTAATAATCTTGCTTTTAATTGCAACTATGGCCGAAGGCACCACAATTGACGGAGCGAATGCTAGTCGGTGGATTCGCTTGCCCTTTGTTGGTATTACGTTTCAAACTTCAACTTTGGCGGGGGTGGTTTTAATGACGTATGTGGCTCGATACTTGTCGCGAATTAAAGATAAAACAGTTTCGTTTAAAGAAACCATTTTACCGCTCTGGGTACCCGTATTTTTTGTACTTGCATTAATTCTACCCGCTAACCTTTCTACTACAGCCATTTTCTTTTCTATGATTGTAATGCTGGTATTTGTTGGTGGTTATCCGTTACGATATTTAGGTATTATTCTAGGTGCGGGGCTTCTTTTTTTAACCCTTTTCGTACTTACAGCAAAAGCTTTTCCGGGCGTTTTTCCGAATCGGGTTGATACCTGGATGAGCCGGATTGAAAATTTTAGCGACGATAAAGATACCGAAGCCGATTACCAAATTGAAAAAGCAAAAATAGCCATTGCGTCTGGAGGAATTGCTGGTTTGGGGCCGGGTAAAAGCGTTCAGAAAAACTTTTTGCCGCAATCTTCTTCAGATTTTATATACGCGATAATTGTTGAGGAGTTTGGCTTATTGGGTGGTATGTTTTTAATGGTGCTTTACCTGTTTTTATTATTTAGAATAGTTGTTGTTGCACATAAATCTACGTCTATTTTCGGGAAATTACTCGCCATTGGCGTTGGCTTGCCCATTGTTTTTAGAGCGATGATAAACATGGCGGTTGCGGTGGAATTATTCCCTGTTACGGGTCAGAATTTACCATTAATTAGTAGCGGAGGTACCTCTATTTGGATGACGTGTATGGCACTGGGAATGATTTTAAGTGTGAGTGCAAAACGCGAAGTGGCGCCAAAAGAAGAAACTGAAGAAAATCCATTGGATATTTTAAGCGAAACGATTTAAAAGTAGAGACGCACGGAGGTGCGTCTAATCGAACAGATAGAAAAGAACAAAGAACAAAGAGAAAAGAAACTGTGAAACCAAAATTCATCATATCAGGCGGCGGCACCGGGGGGCATATCTACCCGGCAGTTGCCATTGCAAACGAGTTAAAAACCCGTTTCCCCGATGCTGAATTTTTATTCGTGGGCGCAGCCGATAGAATGGAGATGGAAAAAGTACCGCAAGCTGGATACAAAATTACCGGTTTATGGATTTCAGGGCTACAGCGTAGTTTGTCGCTACAGAATTTAGCGTTTCCCCTAAAACTAATTACAAGCTTGTGGAAGTCGTTAAAAATTATACAAAAGTTTAAACCCCATCTGGCAATTGGCACGGGCGGTTTTGCTAGTGGCCCATTATTACGAGTGGCTGCCTTTCGCGGTATTCCTTGTTTAATCCAAGAGCAGAACAGTCACGCTGGAATCACGAATAAATGGTTAAGCGGCAAGGTGCAGAAAATCTGTGTAGCTTATGAAGGCATGGCGAAATTTTTTCCAGCTGAAAAAATAAAACTCACCGGCAATCCGGTGCGCCAAGATTTATTGAATGTTTCATCAAAGCGAGCGGAGGCATTAGCTTTTTTCAATTTAGAAGAAGACAAAAAAACGGTGCTTGTTTTAGGAGGAAGTTTAGGAGCCCGAAAAATTAATGAGCTGATGGAAAAGTCGCTTCCATTTTTTAAAAAACAGCAATTACAGGTTATATGGCAATGTGGAAAGTATTACGAAACAACCTATAAAAATAAGGGAAGTGAAACGGTTCAAATTCATACATTTTTAAACAGAATGGATTTGGCCTATGCCGCGGCAGACTTTATTATTTCGAGAGCTGGTGCTCTTTCGGTTTCAGAACTGTGTTTGGTGGGGAAGCCCGTAATATTTATTCCATCGCCAAATGTGGCAGAAGATCATCAAACCAAAAATGCAATGGCAATTGCTACTAAAAATGCTGCATTGGTTATAAAGGAAAGTGAATTGGAATCTGAGTTTCAACAGGAATTTTCGGCTTTAATAGCTTCGGAAAAAAAACAAAAATTGCTGTCTGAAAACATTAAAAAACTAGCCAAACCCAATGCTACAAAGGATATAGTTGCAGAAATTGAAAAACTCCTTGCGCCGACATTGACAAAAATGTAGAATTTAAATATATAATGCTTAAAAACTAAAATTTTGAATAACCTAAACAATATACAAACTTTCTATTTCGTCGGAATTGGCGGCATTGGAATGAGTGCGCTTGCACGCTATTTCAACATGCAGGGGAAGGCTGTATTTGGTTATGACAAAACACCAACCGATTTAACCGATGCATTAATTGCCGAAGGGATAAAGGTGACTTTTAACGATGATATTTCAGAAATTGATAAAAAGGTTATTCAAAAAGAAGATGTGTTGGTGGTTTACACTCCCGCAATTCCGAAGGGTAACAAAGTTTTAAATTATTTCTTTGCCGAAGGATTTTCTATTGTAAAACGAGCACAGCTTTTGGGTGAAGTTTCAAAAAACACGCTGTGTTTAGCGGTTGCGGGTACGCATGGCAAAACCACCACCTCAGCAATTTTGGGCCATTTATTGGCCGAATGCAATATGCCTGTAACTGCATTTTTAGGTGGAATTGCAGAAAATTACAATTCGAATTTTATTTACAATGGCAGTGAAATTACAGTTGTGGAAGCCGATGAATTTGACCGTTCATTTCTGCAATTACAGCCAGATATTGCCTGTATAACCTCAATGGATGCAGATCATTTAGATATTTATGGCGATGCTTCCGAAATAGAAAATGCGTTCCGGGCTTTTGCAAATTTGGTCGAAAAAGAAGAACACGTTTTTATTAAACAGAATCTTCCATTGGACGGCATGACCGTTGCCATTGGAGAAAATGCAGATTACCAAGCGCAGGATGTTAAGATTAAAAACGGCGCATATAATTTCAATTTACAAACCCCGGATATTCGAATAGAGAATTTAGTTTTTCATCTTCCTGGGCACCACAATCTTACAAATGCCATCATGGCTTTGGGCATGGCGATTTTAGCAGGCTCCCCAACCGATCGTTTGCCCAAAGCGTTGGCATCATTTAAGGGTGTAAAACGTCGTTTTTCGTATAAAATTAAAACAGATGCACTGGTATTGATAGACGATTATGCGCACCACCCAACAGAAATTGACGCGCTTTTTCAGGCGGTGAATGAAATGTATCCGAACGATGGCAAACAGATAGTTTTTCAGCCACATCTATTTAGCAGAACCCGCGATTTTGGAGAAGGATTTGCAAAAAGCCTTTCACAGTTTGATGAAGTGGTATTGTTAGATATTTATCCCGCAAGAGAAGAACCCATTGAGGGCATAACTTCAAAATGGCTCTTGGACCAAATAAATGTTATTCAAAAAAGGGTGGTTTTTAAATCGGCTTTGCCCGAAATTTTATTAAAGTCAGAATGTAAAATTAAATTATTGGTTGGTGCCGGAGACATTGGCGCAGAAGTTACTAACCTAACAAAAATTTTGAAGAATGAAACGTAGTTTAGATGTCATAAAATTTATCCTGCTGCTGGTAGTTTTGGCGTTTCTTTTCAGCTTCACCAAAAAGCGAAATGACGCTCGAAAAATCAGCAAATTGGAAATTCAATTTGTAGATGAAAACAGCCCGTTTATCACATTTAATACAGTTAATAAATTGTTGATACAAAATCATGAGAAGGTTACGAGCATAGGTAAAGAAACTTTAGTTTTGAAGGAGATGGAGGAAAGACTGCGGAAAAACCCTATGGTTCGTGATGCTCAGGTATATGTGTCGGTAAACGGTGCCTTGGGCGCGAAGATTGAGCAGCGTAGGCCTATAGGCAGAGTGTCTGCTTCGCCGGATTATTATCTGGATGCCGATGGCGAAATGATGCCATTATCAACAGTTTACTCCGCGAGAGTACCTATAATTTCGGGAACTTCAAAAAATAATTTTAATGAAGTTACCGCTTTGTTGCTAAAAATTGATGAAGATGAATTTATGAAACAAATGGTTGTAGGAATAAACAGAAGCGCCGACGGTTCGTTAGATTTCGAGCTTCGGAAAACGGAACTTAAATTGCTTTTTGGGCAACCGGAAAATATAACACAGAAGTTTCAAAACTTTAAAGCTTTTTATAAAAAAACAAAACAAGACAGTACGCTATTTGGGTACAAAATGGCAAATCTGAAATTTGATAATCAGGTAATTGCCACAAAAAAGTAAGGCCATGGAAAACGATAATATTGCTGTAGGATTGGATATTGGAACTACCAAAATAGTTGCCATGATCGGGAGAAAAAACGATTATGGCAAAATGGAGGTTTTGGGGATTGGAAAAGCAAAAAGCCTTGGGGTGCATCGTGGGGTTGTTAACAATATTACCCAAACCATACAGTCTATCCAGCAAGCGGTTCAGGATGCAGAAACTTCTTCAGGTATGAAAATAAAGGAAGTAGTCGTGGGCATTGCTGGGCAACATATTCGAAGTCTTCAACATAGCGACTACATTACCCGTGCTAATGGCGAAGATGTAATAAAAGAAGAAGATATTGACCGTCTTTGTAATCAGGTTCACAAACTTGTTATGCTTCCGGGCGAAGAAATATTGCACGTTTTGCCACAAGATTTTAAAGTGGACGGACAAGCCGAAATTAAAGAGCCAATTGGGATGTACGGGGCGCGTTTAGAAGCTAATTTTCACGTGGTAGTAGGGCAGGTCTCTTCTATTCGTAATGTGGGAAGATGTATAAAAAGCGCAGGTTTGGAGCTTTCGGCAATTACGCTAGAGCCACTGGCTTCGGCAAAAGCTGTTTTAAGCCAAGAAGAAAAAGAGGCGGGCGTAGCGTTAATTGATATTGGGGGAGGAACTACAGATTTGGCAATTTTTAAAGACGGAATTATTCGCCACACCGCTGTAATTCCTTTTGGTGGAAATGTAATTACCGAAGACATAAAAGAAGGTTGTTCTATTATTGAAAAGCAAGCTGAACTTCTGAAAATTAAATTTGGTTCTGCATGGCCTGGAGAGAATAAAGACAACGAAATAGTCTCTATCCCTGGATTGCGCGGTAGAGAACCAAAGGAAATTAGTTTAAAAAACCTGTCGAAAATTATCCATGCCCGGGTTATCGAGATAATTGAGCAGGTTTATATGGAAGTAAAAAATTACGGCCACGAAGACCCCAAAAAGAAACTTATTGCCGGAATTGTACTAACAGGTGGCGGTGCGCAGCTTCAGCATATTAAGCAACTGGTAGAATACATTACCGGAATGGACACCAGAATTGGTTACCCCAATGAGCATTTGGCGGGCGATAGCGATGCAGAAACTACCAGTCCAATGTATGCAACTGCGGTTGGTTTGGTATTAAATAGCTTGGAAAGTAAAGAGAAATCTTTAATGAAACATTTTCCGCACGATGCAGAGGAGCAAGAAGAAAACACAAAGATGGAAGCAGCTGAAGCGGAAGACGAGGATGATGAAGATACAACCAATACCAAAGAACAGAAAACATCAAAACGATTTTTTGATAAATGGGCAGAACGGTTTAAAGAATTTTTAGACAACGCCGAATAACGGAGATGTGTGATGCATCGCGTATAAACCGATTAAATATCGGGAGTAGAATATAAAAATTGCGATAAAAAATAAAACTATGAGCAGCAAAACAGAATTTGATAACATTTCATTCGACCTGCCAAAAAACCAATCAAATGTGATTAAGGTTATTGGCGTTGGAGGTGGAGGTAGTAATGCCATTAACCATATGTTCAGCCAGGGCATAAAAGGAGTTGACTTTGTAATATGCAATACAGATTCACAGGCTTTAGAAAATAGCCCGGTGCCAATTAAAATCCAGTTGGGAGTTTCTCTTACCGAAGGTTTAGGTGCTGGTGCAAATCCACAGGTAGGCGAGCAATCTGCTGTTGAGAGCATGGAAGAAATTAGAAGCATGCTCACCACCAATACCAAAATGATCTTTATTACTGCCGGTATGGGCGGTGGTACAGGTACCGGTGCGGCGCCAATTATTGCAAAAATGGCGAAAGATATGGACATTCTCACCGTGGGTATTGTTACCATTCCCTTTCAATTTGAAGGAAAAACCAGAAACGATCAAGCCCAGATTGGAGTTGAAAAACTACGACAGAATGTAGATTCATTGGTGGTTATCAATAATAATAAATTACGTGAAGTATATGGAAACTTAGGATTTAAGGCAGGTTTCTCAAAAGCCGATGAAGTCTTGGCCACCGCTGCTCGTGGTATTGCCGAAGTAATTACACATCACTACACGCAAAACATTGACCTTCGCGATGCTAAAACAGTACTGGCTAACAGTGGTACAGCAATTATGGGGAGCGCGACGGCCTCAGGAGCCAATAGGGCTAAAGAAGCTATTGGCAAAGCCTTAGATTCACCGCTATTAAACGATAATAAAATAAAGGGTGCCAAAAACGTATTGCTGCTTATCGTTTCTGGAACAGATGAAATTACTATTGATGAAATAGGCGAAATAAGCGATCATATCCAGAATGAAGCGGGTCATAGCGCAAACATAATTATGGGGGTGGGCGACGAAGAAAATCTGGAAGGTTCCATTTCAATTACTGTAATTGCTACAGGTTTCAACATCGAACAACAGAACGAAATAGTAAATACAGAAACAAAAAAGATAATTCATACCCTTGAAGATGAACAAAAAGCGGTACAGGACCTTACGCCAAAACCAACGGCTAGTCCCGTCAGATTGCCAGAAAAGCCGTTAAATACAGAAACTAAAACCGAAGCGCCCGAAGCAACGGTTGTAAAGCACACGCTATTTGACGAAGCCGAGCTAGAAGTAAAACCACCGTTTGAAGGATATATTAAAACTTCCGAATTATTAAAAAACCTAAAAGTTTCATACGAAGAAGTTAAAGCAAACAATATTGAAGAATTTAACCAAGTAGAAGTAAATAAAATAAACGTAAACGAATTTGTAATTGTTGAAGCACCAAAAAAGCAACAGGAAAACACGTTTAAAGCTACTCAAGAAACAGCTCAAGACAACGATGATCAAATATTAATGTTTGATTTGCCCATAAATGCCAACGCTCAAAAATCTAACAAAAAGGAGCAGAAAGAGGAAGAAACAGTTTTCTTTAATTTAAGTGAAATTGAAGTAAAAGACCACGTAGAGGTTGTACCTGTTACAGAAGTTTCTGGCAACGGAATAAAACGCTACAGCCTCGACGATTACCAAGAGGTGGAAAACCATTTAAACAGCGCTAAACCAAAAAAAGAAGCTGCGCAAGAAACAGAAGACGAGGAAATAGTTTTTGAAAAAAGAACTATTTCTGAGCCTAATATTGAAGAAGCTCCCGATAGTGGTGAAGAAGATCCAATGAATTCGCCTATTTCAAAAATATTAAGCGATAGAGCCGAAGAGCGGAAGCGAAAAATGAAGGAATTTAATTATAAGTTTAAAAACAGCCCTTCCAGGATTGATGAAATAGAAAAACAACCCGCTTACAAAAGAATGGGGATAGATTTGAACGAAACTAAAAACGAATCAAACATTTCTAGAACATCAGTTAATACAGATGCTGACGACATTGAACTGCGCCGAAACAATTCATTTTTGCACGATAACGTCGATTAATAAATTTTTTACACTTGAAGCAACCCCGGATTAATTTTTTTGAATTCGGGGTTTTATTTTACAAATTTTCTAAAGAAAAACTAAGGGAGTAGTGCCTTGGGTTTGGCTATATTTAAGTATCTTCGTACGCAATAAAAAAGTATAAAAATGAGCTTACAAGAAAAGATAATGGAGGCGATGAAAACCGCAATGAAAACGAAAGATACACAATCTTTGGAAGCATTGCGTTCAGTGAAATCTGCATTGCTTTTGGCACAAACCGAAACAGGCTCGAAGACAGAAATAAGCGAAGCAGAAGAAATAAAACTACTTCAAAAACAGGTAAAACAGCGAAAGGATAGTGCTGCAATTTTTAAAAAACAGGGGCGAGAAGATTTGGCAGAACCGGAATTAATTCAAGCTCAAGTAATAGCACAGTTTTTACCGCAACAATTAAGTGAAGAAGAAGTTAATAAAGTAGTAGCCCAAATAATAGCTGAAACTGGCGCATCTTCAATGGCAGATATGGGGAAGGTTATGGGATTGGCTAGTGCAAAATTGGGAGGAAAAGCCGATGGTAAAACCATATCGACAGCTGTAAAGTCTCGGCTTTCCTAATAAAAAAACTTTCTGCTCACGCAGAATTATGGCCGCGTGGCGCAACTGAATACCCGTCCGAACGTGACTAACGTCAGTTAGGCTCGGGCGGGGCGCATCAGATTTCGGCTCTGAGAGTTGTGGTTTATCAGAAAAGATGTGAAGTAATGTTTTACATTTACGTTCTCTATAGTGTTAAGTTTGATAGAATGTATGTTGGCATGACAATTAATTGTGAGCATCGATTAAGGCAGCATAATTCTGGAAAAACACAATCAACAAAGGCATTTATGCCATGGATAATTATTCATAAGGAAGAATATTTAACAAGAGAAGAGGCTAGAGATAGAGAAAGATATTTAAAGAGTGCGGCAGGGAGAAGATGGAGAAGAAAGCACTTAAATTTGGCCGCGTGGCGCAACTGAATACCCGTCCGAACGTGACAAACGTCAGTTAGGCTCGGGCGGGGCGCATCAGATTTCGGCTCTGAGAGTTGTGGTTTATCAGAAAAGATGTGAAGTAATGTTTTACATTTACGTTCTCTATAGTGTTAAGTTTGATAGAAT
>NZ_JBANCF010000011.1:0-109441 GCF_038742595.1 Aequorivita flava
TCGTGAACTGCGCCGGGTCCTGCGCCCCCAATATGTTCGCGTCGTTGTCAGTTAAATTGAAAACGCCCGCCGTGGTGCCATCGTCGCACTGGTAGAGATCTACAGGTGGGTTGGCCGTGGGTTGGGGTGTTAATATTAAATTGAATTGCGTTGTGGCAAAACATCCAGAACTAGTATTATTTGTAACTCGCGCAAAAATAAAAACCGAACCAGTAACAGTATAAGGCTGTGGTAAAGCATTAATACCCGCAATAGCATCGGCAGGATTATCGTGATAGGTAACGGTAAATTCTGTTGGATCCTGAGTTCCTAAAATTACGGCATCAAAAACATTATTCAGGTTTAAATCTTCGGCGCCATCAAGGCCGATATCGCAAACCCTATGTGGGCTAGCAGGTTGCGTTGCTGTAGCCGATGAATAGAATATTTCAAAAAAATCAATTGCGAAACAAGTTCCACTTTGGTCTTCAATTCTCACCCATATAATTTCAGAAGTACCAACTAATAAATAAGCATTGGCAGGAACAATTTCATTAGCATCATTAATTGCATCTAATTGGCTGTGGTGATATGTTATATTAAATAAAGGATTCTGCCCACCGCGAACTACATTATCATTTTGCGTTAAATCGAATATAGGCGGCGTTGTACCATCATCGCATATGGCAAGATCTTGTGGTTGGTTTGCAATTACTGGCTGCTCGTAAAAGTTTATATCTACACTGTCGGCTACCGTACAACCATTATCTGTAGCTTCAACTGTATATGTTCCAGAGTTTGGAGCATTTACAGTGTAAGTTGGATTGGTTGCACCGGGAATAAGCACTCCATTTAGAAACCATTCGTAGGTTACAGTCGGAATTCCGGTATCTGCATCTAATACAACAGAACCTCCGTTACAAGTTTCTACATCGGGACCTAAATCTACTGTGAAGTTGGCTTGGAGCGAAACTTCAACTTCATCTTCTAAAACAACTACATCGCCATTACAACTATTAGTATAGGTAACTCGTGCTGTATAGATTTCAGTTCCTGAAGGACACACATTTATGGTTGGGTTTGTACTTATTACATTTCCTGCTGGATCAAGCCATTCAAAAACATATGTAGGAGTACCACTGGGTGAGAATTGCCATGCTTCATCGGTCGTAGTCCAAGGAGAGTCTGAAGTGTTTCTTCCCGGAGGAACATATCCAATTGTTCCAGCATTGTTTTGAATCCCCATGGCTGCATTACCATCATTCCATGAAGGACAAGACGGTTTGTTTAAAACATACATTTCTATTACATTGGAGAATTCATAGAAAACTGCCATTTGTGTTGCAAGTAAATTGTTACAACTAAAAGAATACATTGGCACTTCGTAGTAAGACACTACAAGTACCCTATTTGGATAAGCACCAATCACTTCGTATCCAATTTCTTCAGAATTAGATTCGGTTGGATCCATATCATGAACAGGCAATAATATGTTAGCTTCCCCCAGCGCCTCTTCAAAATTATTAGGAATATTTGCATCAAAAGACCATGCATTGGACCCCCCGCCAGTGTCTCCGGGATCTACATCAAAACGAACCACGCCGTTAGACCCAATCTGAAATTGGGTTTCGGTATTTCCAAAAAAACAAAAATCGAAAGGCAAGTTATCTACAGGAGACCAAGCATCATCAATATCTGGATTTAGCGGGTTGGCAAGTCCATTAAAAGGAAATGGCGGCACAAATGGTATGGACGACACTGTGTAAGTGCTTCCCGAAGTATCAAAGGTCTCTAAAAACGTAGCAGTTAAATCTGTACAACCCGTAGTACAATCTACTACCACATCGGCACCAGCATTAACAAATAAAGAGCCCGGACCTTGAGCAAAACCCGACAACGGAAGCATGAATACTAAAAATATAAAATATAAAATGCTTGGGGAATAATTCTTTTTCATAGTTTTTGGGAAATAATTGCGGCGAAAATTAAGAAAATTTTATGAAACATCCCGATTCTATTTGCCAAAATAAGAACATTCCTTTTTTAGTACCACCAACCTATTGCGTATCTTTGCAGCCTTATTACATATTTTATTAAATGGATTTAGAAAAACAACTTAAGGAAATAGAAGCTATGGGCATTGATCACATAGCCGGCTCAACAGAAACTCCCATGCGTCCTGACGCTTTTGAGCTTAGCGATATAGAAAAAATTGCAAGCATAAAAAAGGACGTTCAGAACATTATGCACACCTTGGGTCTCGATCTTAATGACGATAGTTTAAAAGGCACTCCCACACGTGTGGCAAAAATGTTTGTACAGGAAATTTTCGGCGGACTTCATCCAGACAGAAAACCTAAGGCCTCTACTTTTGAAAATAAATATAAATATCAGGAAATGCTCGTGGAAAAGAATATTACGCTCTATTCTACTTGCGAACACCATTTGCTTCCCATTGTCGGAAAGGCACACATTGCGTACATTTCTAACGGCACCGTAGTTGGACTTTCAAAAATGAACCGCATTGTAGATTATTACGCAAAACGCCCACAAGTTCAGGAGCGTTTAACAATGCAAATTGTAAAAGAATTACAAAACGTTTTAAACACCGAAGATGTAGCTTGCGTAATTGATGCCAAACACCTTTGTGTAAATTCCCGGGGTATTCGCGATATTGACAGCAGCACTGTTACCAGCGAATTTGGTGGGGCTTTTAAAAATTCTGAAACACGTAGGGAGTTTTTAGATTATATAAAGCTAGACACTGAATTTTGATAAGGAACTTCAATTCTGATATTTCTGTGCTAAGAACAATTTTCAAAATGAGTAATTATTCCATCTAAATTAAAAAATTTGAAATCGTCAGATTTATACATTTACAATTCTCTTTCAAAAAGTAAAGAAAAATTCACCCCCATTCACGAAGGTGCAGTAGGCATGTATGTTTGCGGCCCAACCGTTTACAGCAATGTACATTTGGGAAACTGCCGAACTTTTCTTTCTTTCGATTTAATTTTTCGCTATTTAAAACATTTAGGCTACAAAGTGCGCTATGTTCGGAATATTACTGACGCTGGCCATTTGGAAAACGACGGCGAGAGCGGAGATGATCCAATTTTGAAAAAAGCACGATTGGAGCAATTGGAACCCATGGAAGTGGTTCAAAAATACACGGTAGATTTTCATACCATTATGGCAAAATTCAACGCCTTGCCGCCAAGCATTGAACCAACAGCTACTGGGCATATCTACGAACAAATTGCTATAGTTGAAAAAATTATTGACGAAGGCTTTGCTTACGAAAAAAATGGCTCGGTATATTTTGATGTTTTAAAGTTTAACGAAACAAACAATTACGGAAAATTAAGCGGTAGGCAAATTGAAGATATGATCGCCAATACGCGCGAACTTGCAGCTCAAAGCGATAAAAAAAACCCACAGGATTTTGCACTTTGGAAAAAAGCCGAACCGCAGCACATTATGCGCTGGCCTTCGCCGTGGAGCGACGGTTTTCCGGGCTGGCATTTGGAGTGCACCGCAATGAGCACTAAATATTTAGGCAACCAGTTTGATATTCACGGCGGGGGAATGGATTTAAAATTTCCGCACCACGAATGCGAAATTGCACAAGCCGAAGCCTGTAATAATTTAACGCCAGTAAATTACTGGATGCACGCCAATATGCTTACACTCAACGGCAAAAAAATGTCGAAATCTACCGGAAACTATATTCTTCCAGATGAAATGTTTTCGGGTAAAAACGATATTTTAAGCAAGCCCTTTTCGCCTACGGTTACCAAATTTTTTATGTATCAGGCGCACTATCGAAGTATTTTAGATTTTAGCAGCGATGCGTTGGAAGCTTCAGAAAAAGGGTTTAACAGATTGATGGACGCGTACCGAATGCTGGCGGATTTAAACATTTCCGAAAAAAGCAGCATAAATGTCGAAAACTGGCGAAAAGCGTGTTACGACGCTATGAACGACGATTTTAATAGCCCCATTTTAATTGCGCATCTTTTTGAAACCGTAAAATTTGCAAATACAATAAAAGAGGGAAAAGAAACCATTTCCGCAGAAGATTTGGAATTGCTAAAACAAACGATGGAAGATTTTCTTTTCGATGTTCTAGGATTGGAAGATAGCATTTCAGAAAATTCACAGGATGGCGAAAAACTTTCGGCTGCGGTGGAACTTCTTATTCAATTAAGAAATAAAGCGCGCGCAGACAAAGATTTTGCCATGAGCGACAAAATTAGAGACGAGCTTGCCTCCAAAGGAATTCAGTTAAAGGACGGAAAAGAAGGAACAACTTTTTCACTTAATTAATATCTAAGTTTGAAAAAAATACTTACATATCCTTTTGTTTTATTGATAAAGGGATATCAAAATTTTATTTCGCCTTTTACGCCCAATACTTGCCGCTACTCCCCCACTTGTTCGCATTACGCCGTAGAAGCTTTGCAAAAACACGGCTTGTTAAAAGGAGGTTGGCTTGCCGTAAAACGAATTGCAAGCTGTAATCCGTGGGGCGGCTCTGGTTATGACCCAGTTCCTCCAAAAAAGAATTAATACTATATTACTTTATACTTTTTCGCTTTTAGTATCTTTACGCTGCTTAATAAAACTCCCACTATGCACTACTTAAGTTTTACCTGGAATCCTTCTGAAGGGATTGATCTTGGCTTTTTTATGATCCGTTACTACAGTTTAATGTTTGTTGTGGCATTTACGCTGGGTTGGATACTCACTAAAAAGATTTACGAACGCGAAAAACTGTCGCAGGAAAAACTGGACAGTCTTTTTATTTATATGGTTGTGGCCGTACTAGTGGGTGCGCGTTTGGGTCATGTGATTTTTTACCAACCCGAGCTTTTTGCAGAGGACCCACTTTCGGTATTTCTACCTATAAGCACGGTTCCCGAGTTTGAATTCACGGGATTTCAGGGCTTGGCTAGTCACGGTGCCGCAATCGCTATTTTAATTGCTATGTATTATTACACAAAAAATGTTATCAAAAAACCGTTTTTGTGGATTATGGACCGCATAGTAATTGCCGTTGCCGCGGGCGGTATTTTTGTACGAATCGGCAATTTTATGAATTCTGAAATCATCGGGAAACCATCTGGCGATTTTCCATTGGGGGTTCGGTTTCTGCACGATGGAATTGACAAACAAGACGCAGTGAACGTAACAGGAATTCAAAATCCGAAAGCTGCCTATGACGCAATTATACACAACCCACAGTTCGTAGATTTCCTCAACAGCGTTCCCTTTCGTCATCCGGCACAGCTTTATGAAGCCGCAGGTTATGTAATTGTATTTTTGGTGTGCTGGTATTTGTATTGGAAAACCGAGCGCAGAAAGCAAATAGGCTACATTTTTGGCGTGTTTTTAATACTACTTTTCACAGTTCGTTTTTTAGTAGAGTTTGTAAAAGTAAGTCAAGGCGGATTTGAATCTGCTTTAGGATTACTTTCTACTGGGCAGTGGCTAAGCGTACCTTTTATAATTGCCGGAATCTATATTATGTGGAAAGCTTCAAAAAAACCTATTGTTGTATAAAAAAATTGCCGCGATTACTCGAATTAATATTTAAAAAATATTCGTGTTGCCGTGGCTTTAATATTTCTTATAATGAAAAAAATACTTATTTCCGCAGCTTTAGTTGCTTCAATGTTCACGTTTTATAATTGCAAAGACACTACTACTTCTGAAGGTGAAAGTCTTACCAAAGAAATTACATTCACCAAAGAAGGTGAGCTTCAACTTCTAAAGGCAGAAAACGACTCAATAATTGCAACGCTCGACATTGAAATTGCCGACGACGAATACCAAACCGAAACAGGTTTAATGTACCGCCAATCAATGGCCGAAAACCAAGGCATGTTGTTTGTATTCAAAAATATGCAGCCGCGTTCTTTTTATATGAAGAATACTTACATCCCGTTGGATATTATCTATTTGAATCAAGAGAAGGAAATTGTAAGCATCCAGAAAAACGCCAAACCTTTAGATCAAACTTCGCTTCCTTCCGAAGGTGCTTCACAATATGTGCTAGAAGTAAAGGCGGGCCTTTCGGATAAGTGGAAGCTTGAAAAGGGCGATAAGATTGAATTCACCACTACCAAATAAGTAAATGGGGTTAAGGATTTATTTCAAAATTACAAAAGCCTTCTGCATAAAAACTGAAGTCTTTTTGCTTCCTATAAACTAGCTTCTATAACTTGTAATATTGGCTAAAAACAAAAAGACCTTTCCGAATGTGGAAAGGTCTTTTTTATTACTTCTGAAGAACTTCAGCATTTATGCCTCTAAGGCAGCTTCCTCTTCTTCTTTTTTACCAATTAAATCTTCTATTTTTTTACGCTTCACAGTATCGTACATAACCGGAGTTGCAATAAACAATGAAGAATAAGTACCTACTACAATACCTACAATAATTGCAAACAGCAAGCCACGGATAGATTCTGCACCAAAGAAGAACATACTCAACAACACGATAAGTGTGGTGAAAGAAGTGTTTAACGTTCTACTTAGGGTACTACTTAAAGCTAAGTCTATAATTCTATTCATTTTCCAGCTCGGGTGTTCGCCAAAGTATTCACGAATACGGTCAAATACAATTACCGTATCGTTCAGCGAGTACCCAATAACCGTAAGTATTGCCGCAATAAACGCTTGGTCTATTTCCATACTAAACGGCATAAATTTATAGGTTAGCGAGAATACTCCCAGCACAATAAGTACATCGTGGAATACCGCCACAACAGCACCTAAACTAAATTGCCATCTTCTAAATCGAAGCAAGATGTACAGGAACACTACTGCGAGTGATCCGAATACTGCCCAGAACGAATCTTTTTTAATATCGTCTGCTATGGTAGGGCTCACTTTATAGTATTCCATTCTACCAATGGTTTTTCCTTCGCCATCGCCCACAAAGTCCTCATAGGTCATACCTGCTGGAAAATTTTTCTTAACAGTTTCAAAAAGCATATGCTCTATTTCTTCATCAACATCAGTTCCAGTTTCTTCCACTTTGTACTTAGTGGTAATCTTTAGCTGGTTTTCGCCGCCGTAGGTTTTAGCTTCAGCACTTCCGAAGGTTTCAATTAAATCGTCCTGAATTTCAACTGAATTAACATCTTTTGCAAATCGCACGGTATATGTTCGTCCTCCCACAAAATCTACACCTTGGTTAAGACCATTTACAAATAATGACCCTAAACTTATAGTAATCATAATTGCAGAGAACACATAAGCTGCTTTGCGCTTTTTCAGGAACTGAACGTGTACATTGGTAAATAAGTTTTTAGTAATAGATGTAGAACATGGTAATGATTTTCCGTTACGCGTATATTTATCTATAAACAATCTTGTAATAAAAATTGCCGTAAATAACGAAGTTGCAATACCTATTAACAATGTAGTTGCAAAACCTTGAATTGGGCCAGTTCCAAAAACTAATAGTATTAAACCGGTAAGACCCGTTGTAATGTTGGCATCAAGTATAGAAGACAACGCATTATTAAAACCATCTTTAACAGCATCTTTTTGTGCCTTGCCCTTAGCGAGTTCTTCTTTAATCCGTTCAAAAATTAGTACGTTAGCATCTACTGACATACCTACCGTTAACACAATACCTGCAATACCGGGCAATGTAAGCACGGCTCCCAGACCGGCCAATATACCGAAGATAAAAAGAATGTTAACCAGCAAAGCAATATCTGCATAGGCTCCAGCTCTTCCATAGTAACCAATCATCCAGAAAAGAACAATTAACAATGCCACTCCAAATGACATAATACCACTACTAATAGCCTCTTGCCCTAATGTTGGACCAACAACCTCTCCTTGAATTATCTCTGCAGATGCCGGAAGTTTACCTGCACGTAGTACGTTTGCCAAATCCTGCCCCTGATTCACGGTAAAGTCTCCAGAAATCTGACTACGGCCACCTGAAATTGGACCAGAAGTTACCCCTGGTGCAGAATATACAATGTTATCTAAAACAATAGCAATCTGACTTTGGTTTTCGTAAGCAGCTCCGGTTAATTGTTCCCAAACTTTGGCACCTTGTCCATTCATTTGCATAGATACTACTACACGGCTTAAGTTGTCGTATTCCTGTCTTGCATCTACTACTACGCTTCCGCCAAGTGGTGGTACATTGCCACGGTTTCCTTTAAGAGCGTATAGCGCAGTTATTTCTTCACCATTTAATTCTGGCGCTGTTTCTGGTAATCCCCAAACAAATTTTGCATAACGCATATCATTTGGCAACAACGATTTAATTTGTGGGTTGCGCAAGTAATCATTAATAGCTGCAGTATCCTTTAATTTAAAAGTTGCAATTACTGGTCCGCCCTGATTTCCTAATGAAACCATTTTTGACAGAATTGGATTGGTCTTACTATCATCTACCAATGAATCGCTTACATCCTGACCACCTAATAGTTTACTTACGTCATCATCTTCCGTTTCTGAAGAATCTGTCACCACTTCAGCAGTTTCAGTTGTAGTTTCCGTTTCGGTTGCCTCGGTTGTTTCGGTTGTTGAATTCGCCAAAGCTATTTCGCCTGCCTTTGTATCTGCAGCTTGCAGGAAACCGGCCACTTCTTCAAACTTATACACATCCCAGAATTCTAATTGGGCAGTACTCTGAAGTAATTTTTTAACCCTATCTACATCTTTAGCACCTGGAAGCTCTACAAGAATTCTTGCAGATTTGCCCAAACGCTGAATGTTTGGCTGGGTTACACCAAATTTATCGATACGCTTTCTTAATACTTCAAAAGCAGAAGTAATAGACTCGTCAATTTTTTTCTCAATAACTGGTTTAACTTGGGCATTGGTCATCCCAACGTTTATAACGTCTTCCAAATTCTTATTAAAGAAAATATCTGGCGAGGCAAGTTCGTTCTCGCCCGGAAGGGCTTCAAACGCCTTAAAGAAAGATTCTAAATATGTTTCTTGGCTAGTTTTCTGAAGCTCTTTTGCATTTTCTAACGCTTGGTTAAAAGCAGGGTCTTTTGTATTGTTTGCAAGCCCTTTTAAAATATCTTTTACAGACACTTCCAGGATTACGTTTATACCTCCTTTAAGGTCAAGCCCTTTGTTAAGCTCTTTTTCTTTAGCCGTTTTGTAGTCAATTCCTAAAAATACAGGATTGTTTGCTACAGAGTCAAGATAGCGATTTTCTGCTGCGTCGCGTTTGTGAGGTTCATTTTCAGAAAATTTGCTTTGCGCAAATTCCTTTGCACTGCTTTCTACTTTGTTCGCTACGAACGTAAATGAAAGCTGGTAAATACTTACCAATCCAAAGAGGATGGCAAATACGGTTACTAATCCTTTGTTTTGCATGTTTAATTATTTTGGTCAGATTTTTTAATCCCAATTTCGAAATTTCGCAATGGGGGCGCAAATATATCATTTGCCGCTCTATCTAACAATTATCGAGGTTATTAAAATATGTTTTTAGTAGTTTTAGATATTTGAATATTCCAAAACCATTTTTAAAGCGAAGTATTTCACCTTAAAAATTTATTGCGAAGTATTTATTAAGATATAGGTCCCGCTCTTACTTCGGGAATTTTACAGGAAGTGTGATCTATTAAAAGCGAAACAGTGCGATAGTTTTTATACGCAACTATTTCAAAAAATTGATTTGAAGCAATATTGGTTTCAGAAACACCAACTGTACTAAACGGTTTTAAGTATTGATCTTTTGCAGATTTTACAACTACTAATACACCTTTTAAACCAAGATTGGCACCAGAGTCTTTCTGAATTGTTACTACGTTCAGTTTATAAATATGCGAATCGTTACTTACAGGATTTTTTGACGAAGTATCGGTTGTATTTAACCCGGTATCTGCAAGTTGAAATTGGTGTTGCTTACTAAATAGTTCTTTAACTGTGGCAACATCGGTTTCGCTATAATATGTTACTTTTAGTTTTCCGTCGTGAATTTCAGATACAGAAATATGGGCTATTCCTATAGATTTTAATTGGGAGGTAACACTTGCAATTGCTTGCTCTGCTTCAGAAGCACTTACGCTATCTGTATTAAACTCAACTACAATTTCCTGATTGGGCAAAGTAGTTTGCTCCAAGCTTATCCCAAAGAAAGCCAGGGCCAGAATAAAAACAGGAATGTACCATTTACAATTCACGCGCCAAATATAAAAAAAATAAAGACTGTATCGCTACAGTCTTTAAACAATATGTAAAAATCTGTTAGTTTAAAATTCCAGCTCAAAATATAGGCTACTCTCTGGGTTGGCTGCCGTTACGTCTTCGCCCTTTAAAACCTCGCCATTGGCATTTAGTAATTTTAAATTTATTTTCCAGTAGCCCGTCATGGTTAACGACAGCTTTCCGTTGTACAATTTTGATGACGGCATGTAAACTAAATCTTCGTTGTTCGGAGAACCGTGATTGCCCATGCCCGGCATTCGTGGATCTACAGTAATGGTATAATTTTCCACGACAGGAAAACTCATCATATTTTCCATTTTATACAATACGGCCTGCATATCGTTTACTGCAACTTTAGGCTCCTTCGGATTTACATACGCCAAAATATAACGTACATCATCGCTTCCTGTAAAAACGCTTGTTTTTTTTAAACCGTCTGCAGGTTGCGCTACCGTTACGCGCAACACTTCTTGCTTTGCCTCACCTTTCAAAGTGTAGTTTAGCGTTAGGTCCCAATATTCTGTTTCGTTGCTCGGCATTTGAAAAACAATATGACCTTTATAAACGCTACTTTCTTCGGTATTGTTTAACGAAGTATGCGGCGCACTGTGCTCCATTGTTTCCATATGCATCATAGGCATCCAACTTGGAGCAGCATCTGATACATAGGTGTTGCCTGCCAAATCTTTTATCCTGATATAAATTTCATTATACCCTACTTCAAGATTTTGTTTTTCTGAATAGAATTGCACTGTATGGTCTGCAGCTTCAACTTTATAAAGCATGGTTAAACCCTCAACCGGATTTACCTCTACCGGTGTATTATCGTCGTCGTCCGAACAACTTACGAATGAAACTGAAAGAAAAAGAATAGTAAATATATATGTTAGTGTTTTCATTTTTATAATTTTTAATTAATTTATTGAATAAGAAATAGTTAAATAAAAGTTTCTCCCCATCCGTGGAATATTATTCCAATCGGTGTACGAAGAATACTTGGTATCGAGCAGGTTTTCAATTCCGACTTTTACAAAAAGGTCGTTTTCATTTACGAAGAAACGTTTCCCAAAACTCGCCGAAAGCGTTGCATATGCAGCGGTTTTTGTTTCACCATACGCAGCATTATAATTGGTCTGCTCCCCAGCGCCATCTACAGACAGCGATGCCGAAAACTGGTTTTTATAAAAATCTATTGCACTTCTGTACGAAACCGGGCTAATCAATGGCAAGTTTTCGCCATCGTTGTCAATGCCCCGGTGATACGATATTTGGCCTGTCCACTTAAAAGCGTTCGAAATATTATATCGGCCAGAAAGCGATGTGTTAAAAAGCTGCGCATACGCGAGATTGGTATAAATTTTAACCCCTTCGGCGCCAATGGTCATAGTGCTTAGCGAACTATCTACCACCCCAATTATATAATTGTAAATATGAAAATAATTTGCAGTTGCCGCGATTTCAAAAATTGGTTTTTTAAAGGTTACCGAAAGATTTACATCGGTAGAACTTTCGGTATTTAAACCGGGATCGCCAATATAATCGTGATTATCAAAACTGTTGAACAAATAAAAACCATACCCTTCGGAAACAGATGGTGCGCGCTCGCCGTATGAAACACCTGTATTAAAGTGAAAATCCTTCCACATATCGTGGTACTGAACCGAAAAACTTTTTAAAAATCGGGTGTTCGTTTTTTGCATTTCAGGATAGAAAATTTTTAAGCTGTTAAGCCCAAAATCATCCGCAATCGTATTGGAATGGTATGCCAATCGCGTGGATAGCTTTAACGATGCCTTCTTAAATTGAATATGATCTTCTGCATAAAAACCTACATCTTTAGTGCGCACATCTGGCCAAGTTAACATAAACATTAGCGGCTCGTTGCTGTTGTTTGGATACATGGTCATTTCTGCGTAACTCTTGTTATAAAATCCATCCACTTTAAAAAAGAAATGATTTTGCGCGCTGTTAAAATTAGCCTGCGAATAAAAACCTGCAGTTTCACTCCATCCGGGCATATCCATATGTATTGGCACATCGGGCCGTTTGGTATCGTCCATGGTATGCTTTATTGTGTTGTAATACAATTTAGATTCCCAATTGCTCAAATTGCCAAACAGTGTATCCTGATTAAAACTCACCGACCCAATCACCGCACGTGCCAAGGAAACATCCATCGTTAACGCAGGATATCCCACATCTTTTGCCTCATCGTATATTAAGGTAGCGGCAACAGATTTGTCTTCGGCCAATTTATAACCCGCATTAACGGAAAAGTTATATTTTTCAAATTGCGAAAATTGCACTTCTTCGTCGCCTCCAGCCGAATAATTATCGGCCTTTCTATAAATTGCATCGGTGTTTAGGTAAAACTGTTTATCAGAATAATTTAGTTCACCACCAAAAACCCGCATTGCGTTATTGCTTTCGAAATCACTTTCCAAAGAGCCCGTCCAACCAGTAGATTTAAAATTACTTTTGTCTAGCTTTAAATTTATACCCCCACCAATGGTATTGCCAAAAGCTGCGCCTTGTTGCCCGGAACCTATTTGGGCCTCGGAGAGGTTAGACACATCTACATACGAAGTAATAGGGTCCATCTTATCGGTACACGCACCAAAAATTTGCATCCCGTCTATGGTTACCGCCAATCTTTCGGAAGCCATATCGTTCATAGTTGGCTCCCAAGCATAGGCACCCCGTTTTACCATTTTTATACTGCGCGACGACTCTAAAAATTGGTCTAAGGTAGATAGCGGCTTGCGCTGTTTTTGATGATCTAATTGTTTGGCTGTTGAAATAACAATTACCTCGTTAAGGTTTATTAATTTCAGGCTATCTGCGGGATATTCCTGAGCGTTAACATGCGAAGTTAAAATACCGCATAGCACTACACCCAAAACACACCCCATACGCATCCCCTTTACAGGAAATACACTTATAAATGCTTTCATTTTGTAATAGTTTTGATAATTAAAAAAGTCTGATGTTTCTGAAATATTCAATCGAAATTTCAGAACAAACACCTGCTAATAAATTATCCCAACCGCGGAGGATGAAGAATTTTGGAAGTAAAAAGTGAAGTATTCAATTTTGGTCTGTAACCAATTATTTTGGTATCATATAACTCATTTCCGGAAGCAAATATATATTCCGAAATATCTTCTGAAATTATATACTGTTGAATTTCAATTTTGGAAGTTTTGTTGTTAAACGGATTTTCATCTTCGGCTCCGGCTTCTTTTGCCAATTCTTTAGATAAATGACACTTACCGTTACACTGCATTTCGGGCTTGTCCTTATTCTCACACAACACATTGACTATATAATCATAATTTGCAATATAATCTACCACCGGCCACAAAGGTTTTATGAGGATAATAAGAGAGGCCAGTATGAGTATTGTGTTTTTCACAGTACAAAGATAACCCGTAAAAAAACTTTTATAAATGACAATTATCACATTTTACCTCGCCCACTTAAATAAGTTTAAGTACGCTATACGATAACAAATAATGTAAAACTGAAGATTTAAAAATTTGTCAACTTTTTAGTGTTAATAAATTTTTATAGCCTTGTTTTTCAATATATTAACAATCAATTCTTGACAACTTTAATTTTTCATTAAAAAATGAGATTACTAATTGGTTATATTTACCTACTTTAAAATTGAATTTCAAACCATCCAAAAAACCCATTTCAGATTATGCAAATAAAAAATGCCGTCTCCGCCCCGATTACCTACACACAGGATGAAGCTTTTGAAGCCTCAGTTAAATATTTTAAAGGCGATGATCTTGCCGCCCGCGTTTGGGTAAATAAATATGCCTTAAAAGATTCCGATGGGAATATATACGAAAAAACACCCAACGACATGCACAAACGCATTGCAAAGGAAATTGCACGGGTGGAGCAACGTTATGCAAATCCATTAACCGAACAAGAGGTTTTTGATGCTATAAAAGATTTTAAATACATTGTGCCACAAGGTAGTCCTATGGCGGGAATTGGCAATCCATACCAAATCGCCTCTCTATCAAACTGTTTTGTAATTGGCAACAATGGCGATTCCGACTCCTACGGCGGAATTATGAAAATAGACCAAGAACAAGTACAATTAATGAAACGCCGCGGAGGTGTTGGTCACGACCTTTCGCACATTCGGCCAAAAGGTTCCCCAGTGAAAAATTCGGCGTTGACTTCCACTGGAATTGTGCCGTTTATGGAACGCTATTCAAACTCAACGCGCGAGGTAGCGCAAGATGGTAGGCGTGGAGCTTTAATGCTTTCGGTGTCTATTAACCACCCAGATTCCGAAGATTTTATCGATGCAAAAATGGAACAGGGAAAAGTTACGGGCGCCAATGTTTCTGTACGAATGGACGACGATTTTATGCAAGCGGTAAAAGATGAAAAAAACTATATACAGAAATACCCAATCTTTAGTGAAAATCCGAAAAACACCAAAGAGATTGAAGCGATAAAACTTTGGAAAAAAATAGTACACAATGCCTGGAAATCTGCCGAACCCGGCATTCTGTTTTGGGATACCATAATTAAAGAATCTGTTCCGGATTGCTATGCCGATTTAGGCTACAAAACCGTTTCTACAAATCCCTGTGGCGAAATTCCGCTTTGCCCTTACGATTCGTGTCGTTTATTGGCGATAAACCTGTTTTCTTATGTTGAAGAACCTTTCACCAAAAACGCTTCTTTCAATTTTGAACTTTTCAAAAAACACATCGGTATTGCTCAAAAAATAATGGACGATATAATAGATTTAGAACTTGAAAAAGTAGATGCCATCATCGCTAAAATTGATGCCGACCCACAGAGCGACGAGGTTAAATCTGTTGAAAAAAACCTTTGGTTAAATATAAAACACAAGGCCGAAGAAGGCCGAAGAACCGGTATTGGAATTACCGCAGAAGGCGATATGCTTGCTGCGCTAGGCATTAAGTACGGCAGCAAGGAAGGTACAGAATTTTCAGTACAAATTCATAAAACACTTGCTTTAGAAGCATATCGAGCATCGGTATATGCTGCTAAGGAAAGAGGTCCCTTTAAAATTTTCGACAGCGAAAGAGAGCGAAACAATCCATTTATTTTACGCCTTAAAGAAGCCGATGAAAAGCTGTATTATGACATGTTAGAATACGGCCGACGAAATATTGCACTTTTAACCATTGCGCCCACCGGAACCACCAGTTTAATGACGCAAACTACTTCGGGAATTGAACCAGTGTTTCTTCCAGTATATAAACGAAGAAGAAAAGTAAACCCCAACGATAAAAATGTACGCGTTGATTTTGTTGATGAAGTAGGCGATAGTTGGGAAGAATACGTAGTGTTCCACCACCGTTTTAAGGAGTGGATGGAGGTGAATGGCATTGCTACGGACAAAAATTACAGCCAAGAAGAACTGAATAAAATTGTTAAGAAATCGCCGTATTTTAAAGCCACATCTAACGATGTAGATTGGTTGAGCAAGGTACGTATGCAAGGCGCAGTACAAAAATGGGTAGACCATTCTATTTCGGTAACTATTAATTTACCAAATGATGCTACCGAAGAGTTGGTTGGCAAGCTTTACTTAGAAGCTTGGCAAGCGGGTTGCAAAGGGGTTACTGTTTACCGAGATGGCTCACGTTCGGGCGTTTTAATCTCTAACGAAGAAAAGAAAGAAGAAGAAAACGAAACCTTAACCGCCTTCCCTACAAAACGTCCAGAAATTCTGGAAGCCGACGTAGTACGCTTTCAAAACAGCAAAGACAAATGGATTGCTTTTATTGGATTAATTGACGAAAAACCTTATGAAATTTTCACAGGTTTCGCAGATGACGAGGATGGAATTTTAATTCCACGTTGGGTAAATGAAGGACTAATTATTAAAAACAGAAATGAGGACGGAACCTCGCGTTACGATTTTCAGTATAAAAACAAAAGAGGCTACAAAACCACTATTGAAGGGCTTTCGCACAAATTCAACCCAGAGTTTTGGAATTATGCGAAGCTGATTTCCAGCACGCTCCGCCACGGCATGCCAATTGAAAAAGTGGTAGACTTGATAAACAGCCTGCAACTTGACAGCGAAAGCATCAACACTTGGAAAAACGGAGTTGCGCGAGCATTAAAACGCTACGTTGCCGATGGCACCGAAGCAAAAAAACAAAAGTGTGAAAACTGTAATAGCACTTCGCTTATTTACCAAGAAGGCTGCCTGACTTGCAAGGATTGTGGATCTTCTAAGTGTGGGTAGATAGACGTGAGAGGTGAGGCGTGAGACCGTTTCGCTTTTAGATTTTTACCGAAAACCTCAATGACTTTTTTTTCAAGCGTTGGGGTTTTATTGTTAAATTTAACATATGAAAATAGTAATTTTAATAATATCCCTTTTAATTAGTTTCTGTAGTTTTTCACAAGACTTAACTTGTTCAGATTTTAAAAATGGAACGTTTTATGTTGATCCTGAGGAATATATCCCGGTTGGCTATAAAATTATTAGAGAGGGAACGAGCCAAATTGAAATTGTGGAAGATCCAGAAAATAAATTAGGAGAAGATTTTAATAAAACCTCCTATGAAATTATTGAATGGATTGACGATTGCACATACAGATTAAAATACGACGAAACAAAAATGAAACTTTCTGATTATCAGCAATTTTTAAATGATAATAATGGTATTTTAACTGAGCTTATTAAAATAGATGGAAAATGTATGTATATAAAATCAACTCTAAATGTAAATGGAGAAATACAAAGGATTGACAGCAAGATGTGCCTTGAATAAAAAAAGACCCGTCAGGTTTTGAAAACCTGACAGGTCTGATTATTTTTCAATTAAATTTGAAATTAAAGTTCTAGCAAATCATTCGTTTTTCGAACGCCTTCAGCACTTTGTTTCATATGTGCTTTTTCAGCATCGCTTAATTCAAGTTCTACTATTTTTTCAATACCGTTTCGGCCCAAAATAACTGGAGCGCCAATACAAATATCTTTTAAACCGTACTCGCCATTAAGCATTACCGAGCAAGGGAATATTTTCTTTTGATCGCACGCAATAGCTTGTACCAAACCAGAAACCGCTGCTCCCGGAGCGTACCAGGCCGAAGTTCCCAATAATTTAGTAAGCGTAGCTCCACCCACTTTGGTATCTTCCATTACCTGATTTAATCTTTCTTCAGAAATAAATTTACTTACGGGCACACTATTTCTAGTTGCCAAACGCGTTAAAGGAACCATTCCCGTATCGCTGTGGCCACCGATAACCATTCCGTCCACATCACTAATTGGAGCGCCCAAGGCCTCTGCTAAACGATATTTAAAACGTGCGCTATCTAATGCGCCACCCATTCCAATAATTTTATTTTTATCTAATCCGGATGTTTTATGAACCAAATATGCCATAGTATCCATCGGGTTGCTCACTACAATTATAATAGTATTTGGAGAGTGCTTAACCAGGCTTGAAGAAACATCCTTAACAATGCCGGCATTAATTCCAATCAATTCTTCGCGTGTCATCCCCGGCTTTCGCGGAATTCCGCTAGTGATTACACAAATATCGCTTTCTGCAGTTTTTGAATAATCATTGGTTACGCCCGTTATTTTTGTGTCGAACCCGTTTAAGGAAGCAGTCTGCATCAAGTCCATCGCCTTTCCTTCGGCAAATCCTTCCTTAATGTCCAACAAAACTACTTCGCTTGCAAAATTCTTGATGGCAATGTACTCAGCACAACTTGCGCCAACAGCACCTGCTCCTACAACTGTTACTTTCATAATAAATGTTTATTGTTTAAAGTATTTCCCGCGAAGGCGGGAATCTGTTATTGTTTATTTAATAGCTCATTTTAAGCTTAGCACAAAAGTACTATTATCTACTTAAAATAATGAAAATAAAGGGTTAAAAACTAAAAAGCCCATTTCTAAATAATTCAGAAATGGGCTTTTAAAAGTATATATACTTAGTTACACATCAATATTCGCATAAATTGCATTTTTCTCAATAAACTCACGTCGCGGTGGAACTTCATCGCCCATAAGCATTGAGAAAATTCTATCCGCTTCAGTTCCGTTATCAATGGTAACTTGGCGCAATGTGCGGAATTCGGGATTCATTGTGGTGTCCCAAAGTTGTTCTGCGTTCATTTCACCCAGACCTTTATAACGTTGAATGGAAGCACTACCTCCATATTCTTCGTTCAGCCTATCGCGTTCTTTATCGCTCCAAGCATATGCTTTTTTGGCACCTTTTTTTATTAAATAAAGAGGCGGCGTAGCTATATAAACACAACCCGCTTCAACCAGCTCACGCATATAACGGAAGAAGAACGTTAAAATTAAAGTTGCAATATGACTACCATCCACATCGGCATCACACATAATTACTACTTTATGATATCGTAATTTTTCAAGATTTAACGCTTTACTATCCTCCTCGGTTCCAATAGTAACCCCGAGGGCAGTATAAATATTTCGGATTTCTTCGTTTTCAAAAACTTTGTGGTGCATTGCTTTTTCCACGTTAAGAATTTTACCTCGAAGCGGTAAAATAGCCTGAAAATTACGATCGCGACCTTGTTTGGCCGTTCCCCCTGCAGAGTCACCCTCTACGAGAAATACTTCGCATTTTGCAGGATCCTGTTCGGAGCAATCTGAAAGTTTTCCTGGCAAACCACCACCGCTCATAACAGTTTTGCGCTGTACCATTTCACGTGCTTTCCGCGCTGCGTGGCGTGCTTGCGCCGCTAAAATTACTTTTTGGACTATGGTTTTTGCATCGTTAGGATGCTCTTCCAAATAATTCTCGAGCATTTCAGACACTGCTTGACTTACAGCTGCAGTTACTTCACGGTTACCTAATTTGGTTTTTGTTTGTCCCTCAAATTGTGGCTCTTGAACTTTCACCGAAATAATGGCCGTTAAGCCTTCACGGAAATCGTCGCCCGCAATCTCGAATTTTAATTTATCGAGCATTCCAGAAGCATCGGCGTATTTTTTTAAAGTTCGCGTAAGCCCAGCACGGAACCCAGAAAGATGAGTACCTCCTTCGTGAGTGTTAATATTATTTACATACGAATGAAGATTTTCGTTAAAAGAAGTATTGTAAACCATAGCAACCTCAACAGGAATATCATTCTTTTCGCCTTCCATTGAAATTACTTCGGCAATAATGGGCTCGCGGTTTCCATCTAAAAAGCGGATAAATTCCTTTAAACCTTCTTTACTGTGAAATTTCTCGCTAACAAATTCGCCTTTATCATCTGTTTGGCGCTTATCGGTTAGATAAATGGTTAAGCCTTTATTTAAAAACGAAAGCTCGCGCATTCTGCTCGCAAGTGTATCGTAACTAAATTCGAGTGTTTGTTTAAAAATTTCGGGGTCTGGCTTAAAGTTAACTATGGTTCCTCTAAAATCGGTTTCACCAATAGATTTTACAGGATACATAGCCTTACCGCGTTCGTATTCCTGCTGCCATATTTTGCCATCGCGATGCACTGTTGCGGTCAAATGTCCAGAAAGTGCGTTTACAACAGAAACTCCAACTCCGTGCAATCCACCAGAAACTTTATACGAATCTTTATCGAATTTTCCACCTGCTCCAATCTTGGTCATTACCACCTGCAGTGCCGAAACGCCTTCCTTTTTATGAGTGTCTACCGGTATTCCACGACCGTTATCTTTTACGGTAATTGAATTATCCTCGTTTATCCACATTTCAATGGTATCGCAATAACCTCCCATAGCTTCATCTATAGAGTTATCTACCACCTCATAAACCAAATGGTGCAACCCGCGTGGGCCTACATCGCCAATATACATGGAGGGGCGCATGCGCACGTGCTCCATTCCTTCTAACGCTTGAATCTGATCGGCGCCGTAACTACCTTTTTTCTGTTCTTCGCTCATATATTAATTTGAATGATTTTCAGTATTTTTCGTAACGAACAAATATAACCAAATCACCAATAAAATTAAGGGTTTGCGTAATTTATAAGCGATAAGTTATTAACAAATATCTGTGAAAAAACGCCTTTTTTTAAGCGGTTCGCACCGGCTTCATATTTTGGTGTAATAGTTGTGTACTATTTTCGACCAATTAAACGTTTTTAACTTAAAATATTTAAAAATTAAAAAGACAAGTATTGGATTACATTTCATTTTTTGAATTTCCAATAAAGTTGTATTTTTCTAACATTCTTAAACCAAATAACAATGACAAAAATATTTCTATTTAGTTGCTTTGCAATCTTTTCTATCGCCTTTCAAAATCTAAATGCACAGAGTTTTCCACAAATGGACGCCTCGCCAATGGATCTTGCAATGGCACGACCCGACAAAAATAGTCCGCCAATTGCAAGAGTAATTTACAGCCGCCCCCAGAAAAAGGGACGTGATGTATTTGGCGATTTGGTACCGTATGATGAGGTATGGAGAACAGGTGCAAATGAGGCTACCGAACTTACTATTTATACCCCGCTAAAATTTGGTAAAACCACTTTAACCCCCGGCACATATACACTTTATACCATACCCGGCGAAGACCAATGGACTATTATTGTTAATAGCGACACCAATGTTTGGGGTGCGTATAGCTATAAAAAAGAAAAAGACGTGGCTAGAATAACAGTTGAATGCAAAGATGCCGCCGCCCCTATTGAATCATTATCTATGATATTTAGGCCCGAAAATAACGGAACAACCCTATTAATTGGTTGGGACGACCATTATGTGGAAATTCCTTTCAAAAAAGCCTGAGGACTTTTTTAAAAGAAATTTCAATTTCCAAATCACAAGCACCAAATTCCAATGAAATTACAATCTTTAAATTCACGAAATTATAAATTTGGAATTTGTGTTTTGGAAATTAATTTTTTAGGGAATATTCAAATATTTATGCGTTTGTAACGAAACCTTCCATTTTGGGTTTTGCATGACGTAATCTACAATTAACGGACTCATTTTTTCGCGTTTGCTCCACTCTGGCTGCAAGTACAAAATACAGTTTTCATTTACTTTTGCAGCTTGTTCTTCCGCAAACCGAAAATCATCTTTGTTAAAAACAATTACTTTCAGTTCGTTCGCAACTTTATAGACCGCTTCTGTGGGTAGTTTCATTTTTTTGGGAGAAAGGCATATCCAATCCCAGGTACCTGTTAATTTATAGGCGCCAGAAGTTTCAATATGAATTTGCATTCCCTGTGCTTTTAGCATCTTAGTTAGTGGGTCCATATTCCAAGTAAGCGGCTCGCCTCCCGTAATTACAATTGTTTTTGAATATTCTGCTGCATTTTCAACAATCTGACCTATGGGCGTAGGCGGGTGTAATTCCGCATCCCAACTTTCTTTTACATCGCACCAATGGCAGCCTACATCGCAACCACCAACACGAATAAAATACGCGGCGGTTCCTTTGTGAAAACCTTCGCCCTGAATGGTGTAAAATTCTTCCATCAACGGAAGCATAACCCCTTTATTTACCAATTTTTGAACTTCTTCTGTCATCGCTGCAAAAATACTTTAATTGTAATTGAAAACTCAGAAACTCAGGCACCAAATTGCAAATTAATTTGAACATGCAAAAAGTTAAAAAACAAACGCCAGTTACATTTATTCAATGCTGGTTACAAGTAACCTGATTCAAAAAAATTTCAATTTGTTTTTTATTTCAAATTTAGTATTTAGAGATTTGGAATTTATATTTCGTTACTTTTGCGCAAAACTTAATTCCATGGCAGACAAACAGGTTTTTTTTGATTATATCAACGATGGTTATAAAACCAAAGGAGACTACATAAATCTCGGTGCCGCAATGCTCAACGGCGAAACTGTAAAAGATGCTTATGTAAAAGTTCCGCTAAAAACTTTAAACCGTCACGGGCTCATTGCGGGTGCTACTGGAACTGGAAAAACCAAAACCCTTCAAATTATTGCAGAAAACCTTTCTGACAAAGGAATTCCAGTACTGTTGATGGATATAAAAGGCGATCTTAGCGGAATTGCGCAACCGGGTGCAGACCATCCAAAAATCCAGGAGCGCCATAATGCAATAGGTTTTCCGTTTGAAGCAAAAAACTTTCCAGTTGAAGTATTAACCCTGTCAGACCAAGATGGCGTTCGCCTTCGTGCAACCGTTAGTGAATTTGGCCCTGTTTTACTTTCCAGAATTTTAGATTTGAGCGACGTACAATCGGGCATTGTTTCGGTAATTTTTAAATATTGTGACGACCACAAAATGCCGTTGCTGGATTTAAAAGATTTCAAAAAAATATTACAGTACACCACCGATGAAGGCAAAGAAGAATTTGCAAGCGAATACGGCAGGATTTCATCTTCTTCCACCGGTGCAATTCTTCGAAAAATAGTTGAATTAGAACAGCAAGGCGCCGATTTGTTTTTTGGCGAAAAATCGTTTAATACGGACGATTTGCTTCGAATAGATGAAAACGGAAGAGGCTTTATAAACATTATTCGTTTAACCGATATCCAGGATAGGCCAAAACTTTTTTCAACATTTATGCTCAGCCTGTTGGCAGAAATTTATGCAACTTTCCCCGAACAGGGTGATAGCGGCAGGCCAGAGCTCGTTATATTTATAGACGAAGCCCATTTAATATTTAACCAAGCGAGCAGTTCGTTACTGGACCAAATTGAAAGTATTGTAAAACTTATACGTTCTAAAGGTGTGGGGCTCTATTTTGTAACGCAAAACCCAACAGATGTTCCAGACGCAGTGCTGAGTCAACTCGGGTTAAAAATTCAACATGCCCTCCGCGCATTCACGGCAAAAGACAGAAAAGCAATTAAGCTTACTGCCGAGAACTATCCTATTTCAGAATATTATAAAACCGACGAAGTTTTAACTTCTTTGGGAATTGGAGAAGCATTAATTAGCGCCCTAAACGAAAAGGGAATTCCAACGCCTCTGGCACGCACTATGCTCCGGGCACCCATGAGCCGTATGGATATTTTAACAGATACGGAATTAAAAAGCCTATTAAATACGTCGAAATTAATTCCGAAATACAACGAAGTTATAGATCGCAGAAGCGCCTATGAAATGCTAACAGAGAAAATTGAAGAAGCAAATCGCGAAGAAGCAAAAGAAAAAGCTGAAAAAGAAAAAGAAGCCGCCAGAAAAAGTACTTCTAGCAATAGACGAAGCACCTCTCGCCGACGCAGCACTGTAAATCCGTGGATAAAAACCCTCTCCAGTCCTACCGTAATACGTAGTGTATTAGGGATATTGGGGAAAATGATGCGGTAACTTTACGTCGTTTTATCCACACATATCAATCAAATATTTAACAATTAATAGAAATAAAAAATACAATGAAAAAACTACTGATTATAGCCCTTGTTAGCCTCGCTTTTATTCAATGTGGAGAAGACAGTGATCCATTTTTAATTCAAAATGGCGCCATTGGCAATCTAACCAAGGAAATTAAAATAAAGCAGGTAGATTCAATTTTTGCCTCAGATTCTATTGTAAAAATAAATTCCTCGCCCAATGCTCTCGAAACACAAGGTGAAGTTGCAATTTATGAAAATGGCGGAAAACAATTATTACTGCTTTCACCTCAAAAGGAAAACGATCCTAATTCACCCATAACCAATATTCAGGTTTTGGATCCTCGTTATAAAACTGATAAAGGCTTATCTACCGCAAGTACTTTTAAAGATGTAAAGGCCAATTACACCATAGACAATATAGAAACAACAATTAACGCTGTGGTTATATTTTTAAAGGAAACTGACGTGTATTTAACCATTGATAAAAAAAGCCTTCCGGAAGAACTCCGTTACGATATGAATCTAGAAGTAGAAGCTAATCAAATTCCTGATGAGGCTCCAATTAAATATTTTATGATTGGCTGGGAACCTTCTACCGAATAGATTTTCCTGCAAAGATTTTGTTAAGGTTCATTACTGAACAAACCTTTTCCTTTAATTTTAATCTAGTTAACCATCAAAACAATTAAATTATGATTAAGATTTTAGGATTTATTTTAACTATTGCAGGCGGAATAGGCCTTATTCTAGGAATACTGAGCGTATTTGGCAGTATGGAAGTTGGCATGAGCCCATGGGCACTAATTATTCTCGGAATAGTTTTCTTCTTCGCCGGAATTGGTTTGCTAAAAAACAAAAAAGACACAGACCAAACATAATACTCAATAAATATTAAGAGCCTTTTGCTGTGCAAAAGGTTTTATCTTTTAAAAAAACTGTTATGCCAGATTCAAGAATTAAAAACGAAGACCAATACGAAGCACTTCGCGATAAAGGGTATAGTAAAGAAAAAGCCGCTCGTATTGCTAATACTGAAAATGCCGGAAAAAAGGGAGGAAAATCTGAACCCTATGAAGAATGGACCAAAAATGAGCTGTATGATCAGGCTAAGAATGTTGGTATTGAAGGCCGATCAAAGATGAATAAAAATGAATTAATCCACGCATTAAGAAACAATTAATGATCCATACACTACGGCCTTTCCATCTCGCAATTCCGGTAGATAATCTAGAACGCTGTCGCGACTTTTATAAAAATACACTAGAACTTACTGAAGGACGCAGTAGCGATCATTGGGTTGATTTCAATTTTTTCGGACATCAGCTAGTCATTCATTTAAAGGATACGGTCGTTCAGGAAAACAAATCGGCAAACCCTGTTGATGGTAAACAAGTGCCCGTTCCCCATTTTGGGGTTGTGCTGGATATGGAAACCTTTAAGGTATTTTCTGAAAAACTAATTCAAAAAAACATTACCTTCATCATTGAACCATATATACGATTTAAAGGACAAGTTGGCGAACAGGCCACCATGTTTTTTAAAGATCCTGCAGGAAATGCTTTGGAATTTAAGGCTTTTTCAAACGCAACCCAATTATTCGCAAAATGAACAAGCAAATACCACCACAAATTATTCGACAAATATTTGTAATCCTGCTCATTTTATTTATGGGCAGCCTTATTTTTAGAGAGCTATTGCCATACCTAACGGGGGTTTTAGGAGCTATCACGATTTATGTTTTAATGCGCAAATGGATGACCAAGTTGGTGAAAGTTAAAAAGTGGAATTCTTCGTTAGCCGCGGCATTTTTAATGTTTTTATCGTTTGTTGGCATTCTTATACCCATAGCAGGTATAATCTTAATGCTTACAAATAAAATTGGCGATGCCGTACAAAATTCGGCAGCCGTAATTAGAGCACTAAAGGAACAATTAGGCAAGATTGAAGACAGCGTAGGTTACGATCTTAATTCACAAATAGACCCCTCTGCCATAACAGGTTGGCTTTCAGAAAACTTACAAAGTCTGGCAGGTGGCACCTTTAATGCATTTATCGCCATTGGGCTTATGTATTTTATGCTCTATTACATGCTAACCAACCGCAAAGATTTAAGAGCTTCTTTAAAAGAATACATCCCAATGGACAGGGGCAACTTAAAAGAGATAGGCATAGAAGTTCAGGCCATGGTGCGTTCAAATGCCTTGGGAATTCCGTTGGTTGCCATAGCACAGGGATTCGTAGCCTTAATAGGCTTTTTGATTTTTGGTATTGCGGATCCTTTCTTTTGGTTCGTAATTGTTACTATTGGCAGTATGATTCCCTTTGTTGGAACTTTGGTGGGAATTCTTCCGGTTTTTGTTCTTACACTTTCCACCGGCCACGATTTTCAGGCATGGGGGATACTTATTTATGGCTTTGTAGTAGTAGGTTCAACAGATAATATTATTCGTCTTTATGTACTCAAAAAGTTAGATAATGTACATCCTTTAGTTACCTTAATAGGAGTAATTGTGGGCGTTCCATTGTTTGGCTTCATCGGGTTAATATTTGGGCCACTGCTCATAAGCCTCTTTATGGTTATCGTTAGAATTTACAGAACAGAATACGGAAAAACCGATGTTTACGATTCAGAAGAAAAACTCTAAAATTTCATTTTAAGTCACAATTTTTAAAATATAATTGCTCGTAAAGTATTTATAACAAAATTTTAAAAGTATTCGGTTTACAATTAATTACTTTTAAAACAGAAAAAATAAAAACGTATGCTTTTCGGAAAAAAGAAAAATAAGAAATCGTCTAACATTGCTATGATGGACTCTAAGGTAAACGAAGATTTTGTGGAAGAAAAAGTCACAAAAATAAAAGATGAAGATGTTGAATTGGTAATGGATAATGAAGAAGCCATTTCAAAGAAATTGAGTAGCGCCAGTCCGTTGAAAAAATATAAAGAACTTGGAAAAATCATGTTCGCAATGTTAAAAGACGTAAAAAACGGCACCTATCCAAATATGCCTTGGTTTACCATTGCAACGGTAGCGGTAGCCTTACTTTACATATTAAACCCAATGGATTTAGTTCCAGATTTTATTCCAGGCGTTGGTTATATTGACGATTTGGCTGTACTTTCTATTGGAATGGGCTGGATAGAAACCGATTTACACAAGTATCTAGATTGGCGCTTAGCTGAAGAAAAAGAAGCTTAAGCCTTTCGCTGTTCTCTTGCAAGCAATGTATTTTTTAAAAGCATGGCAATGGTCATTGGCCCTACGCCACCCGGAACGGGCGTTATAAAAGACGCTTTTTTGCTAACATTTTCAAAATCTACATCGCCAGTAATTACATACCCTTTTGGATGCGTTGGATCTTCAACTCGCGTAATTCCAACGTCAATAATAACTGCATCGTCTTTGACCATTTCGGCCTTTAAGAAATTGGGAACCCCCAATGCCGAAATAATAATATCTGCTTGCGTAGTTATCTGCGCAATGTTTTTTGTATTGCTATGGGTAAGCGTTACAGTACTGTTTCCCGGCCATCCTCTACGACTCATCAAAATACTCATGGGGCGACCTACAATATGGCTTCTCCCGATAACAACCGTGTGTTTGCCTTTGGTATCTACTTCGTATCGTTGAAGCAATTCTAATATCCCGAAAGGGGTTGCGGGAATAAATGTACTCATATCCAGAGCCATTTTGCCGAAGTTTTCGGGATGAAATCCATCTACATCTTTTGAAGGATCTACAGTTAAAAGTACTTTCTGTGTATCAATTTGAGGCGGCAATGGAAGCTGAATAATAAAACCATCTATTGCATCGTCTTCGTTTAAATCTTTAATTGTTTTTAACAACTCCAATTCGCTAACAGTCTCGGGCAAATTAATAAGGGTAGATTCAAAACCAACACGTTCGCAAGCTCTAACTTTACTGCCAACGTAAGTAAGGCTAGCCCCGTCGTTACCTACTATAACTGCTGCAAGATGAGGCACCTTTTCGCTGTTGGCCTTCATTTTATCTACTTCTGCAGCAATTTCATTTTTTATGTCGTTTGAAACTTTTTTTCCGTCTAGTATTGTCATTTGTAAAAGTATTCAGTGGCAGTTGCAGTTTGCAGAAATTCAAACTCCAAATTTGCCAGGATTATCAATCATATAATTTATTAGCCTGCCTATTTCTTCACTTCTTTTATTGGGATCAGTTTCCATTTCAACTGAAATATAGCCTGAAGACATAGTAAATTGTAGCCAAAATTGTGTTTCAGAATTCTCTGCATCGCTATCGATCAACTTACTGATGAAATGCTTTACGTATCTTCTTTTTCGGTAAGCTTCAGCAATATTGGCACAGACAGAACGTGAACTTCTTCGAATTTGGTCAGTAAGTGAATAAGTTTCCTCTTTGGGAAAGGTTTTGGAGATTTCAAATTTTCCATTGAAAGTGCAAATCCTTTTTGATACGCCAATAAAGTTTTGAAACTCATGTTTAACTAAACTTAAAATTGAAACAACTGCCTACTACTACTGAATACTGCTACTTATTTCAACGCATCTTCCCCATTGCCTGCATCATCTTTCTTCCGCCGCCACCTTGCATCATCTTCATCATTTTACTCATCTGGTCAAATTGTTTAAGAAGCTGATTTACCTGTTGAACGCTCGTACCGCTACCTTTGGCAATTCGCTTTTTTCGGCTGCCATTTATTACTGACGGCTGCGTTCTTTCAGTGGGAGTCATAGAATGAATAATGGCTTCAATACCTTTAAAAGCATCATCGTCTATGTCAACATCTTTTAATGCTTTTCCAGCTCCGGGAATCATTCCCACCAAATCTTTCATACTACCCATTTTCTTCACCTGTTGAATTTGGCTCAGAAAATCGTCAAAACCGAATTGGTTTTTTGCAATTTTTTTCTGAAGTTTTCGCGCTTCCTCTTCATCAAATTGTTCTTGCGCCCTTTCTACAAGCGAAACAACGTCTCCCATACCAAGGATTCGGTCTGCCATACGTGCGGGATGAAATACATCAATCGCATCCATCTTTTCGCCTGTACCAATAAATTTAATAGGTTTATCTACAACACTTTTAATTGAAATTGCAGCTCCACCTCGGGTATCACCATCTAATTTTGTAAGTACAACTCCGTCAAAATTTAATCGCTCGTTAAAGGTTTTTGCCGTATTTACAGCATCCTGCCCCGTCATGGCATCTACTACAAATAGTGTTTCATGCGGATTAATTGCCTTATGTACGTTTGCAATTTCGGTCATCATCGCTTCATCTATGGCAAGACGTCCGGCGGTATCTACAATTACCACATTAAAACCATTCTGTTTAGCGTGTGCAATTGCATTTTGTGCAATCTGAACTGGATTTTTATTTTCGGGTTCGCTGTAAACCTCAACCCCTATTTGATCACCAACCACGTGCAATTGGTTAATTGCCGCAGGACGATATATATCGCAGGCAACCAAAAGTGGTTTTTTTGTTTTTTTGGTTTTTAGGTAGTTCGCAAGCTTTCCAGAGAAAGTAGTTTTACCACTACCCTGCAAACCAGACATTAAAATAACGGTTGGTGTACCGCTTAAATTGATGCCGGCAGTTTCACCGCCCATTAATTCGGTTAATTCGTCCTTTACCAATTTTACCATTAACTGGCCGGGCTGTAGGGTGGTAAGCACGTTTTGACCCAATGCTTTTTCCTTTACAGTATTGGTAAATTCCTTAGCAGTTTTAAAGTTAACATCGGCATCTAAAAGTGCGCGGCGTACTTCCTTTAAAGTTTCGGCTACGTTAACTTCGGTAATGCTGCCGTGACCTTTTAGTACGTGCAGTGCTTTATCTAGCTTATCGCTTAAATTGTCGAACATAATCTTCCTTTCTTTTTACGAGGTGCAAAGATAAAAAAAAGAAGGCAGTAATCATTGTATTAGCTACGCTCTACAAAGTGTTTTTTTACCATTCAGTAAAACACCCCTTCTATAGTGGGAAAATTTATCGATAAAAGTTCAATTTTCACAAATATTTCATAAAACGAGATGGTAAGTATCTTGTGCCTTTTAAATTATGTCATGGTTTTGGTATCTTGCCAGCTCTTAAAAATTATATGGTAAAATCAAAAATACTCTCTCCGTTTCAGAAGTTCGTCAACCTTCAAAGTTCCACAGGAATTTTATTGCTGGCAACCACCATTATTGCATTAGTTTGGGCAAATTCTGCATTTGCCGATAGTTACCAAGATTTTTGGCAATACGAACTCGGAATTGTTACAGACGGTTTTGAATTGAGAAAACCCCTTCTACTATGGGTGAACGATGGGTTAATGGCCATTTTCTTTTTCTTGATTGGACTAGAAATAAAACGTGAATTTTTAATTGGCGAGCTCAATTCTACCAAAAAAGTAATGTTTCCTCTTTTTGGCGCCATTGGTGGGATTGCACTTCCTGTAATTTTATATATTGTATTAAACCAAAACCCCGAAACGCTAAAAGGCTGGGGAATTCCGATGGCCACAGACATTGCATTTTCGTTGGCAATTTTAAAAGTTCTCGGAAATAGAGTGCCTTTAAGCTTAAAAATATTTTTAACAGCCTTTGCAATTGTAGACGATTTGGGCGCGGTATTGGTAATTGCTGTATTTTATAGCGGCGACTTAGATATGCTAATGCTGGGCTCCGCCTTAGGATTGCTCGCAATTGTTTACTTTTTAAGCTATAAAGGTTTATACTTTGAGTTTTTAACCATTATTGCAGGATTTGTGGTTTGGTTTTTATTTTTGAAAGCTGGCCTTCACCCTACCCTGGCCGGAATTTTAATGGCCTTTGCCGTACCGGTGCGCCAAAAAATTAGCACATTTGAATTTACCGATCAATTAGACAGTATTGTGGGTAATTTAAAAAAGAGCAACATTCTTCAAAAACCTGTGCTTTCGGCAGAGCAATTAGATTTAATTGACGATTTAGAAGACTGGTCCGATAAGTACCGCTCTCCCTTACAAGTATTAGAACACAAGCTTCACAATTGGGTGGCATATTTAGTAATTCCTGTTTTTGCGCTTGCCAATGCAGGTGTGGCACTTAATAGTAATGGCAGCATGGATTTAGAATCTGCCCTCGTTATTAACATTATTATTTGCTTAATTTTAGGGAAAAGTATAGGTATTTCTACAGTTATTTTTGTTGCCAGAAAACTAAAAATTATAGAAGTACCCGCAGATATTACCAACAAACAAATTATCGGGGTATCCTTCTTGGCCGGTATAGGTTTTACAATGGCCATATTTATTGCCGGACTTGCATTTAACAGTAGCCCCGAGTATATAGATTCGGCTAAAATCGGTATTTTAATAGGCTCCTTTCTTTCCGCAATTATTGGGTTTAGTATTCTTCGGTTTAAGACTGTAAAAGGAACTTTTGACCATACGCGATAATCAATGTAAAAAGAAATTCAACTTTTTTTGATTTGGCAGCAGTGCAACTTCAACATTGCAAATTCGCGTAATAATCTTGTGTGTTGGCAATTATATAATGCAGTTCCATGTATATACTACTGCTAGTTCTGTAATATAGTTATTTTGAATTTTAACCCGTGTGTAATTCCGAAGTTGGCTTCAATTCAAAAAATGGTTTTATGCCTGCCGAATAAAAAATTTGGAAAACAATCATTCCAAAGCAGAATTTAGGTTATTCAAAACACTATTCTTTCATTCAACACATTTCCGACCAATTCAGCACTATTTTAAATTAATTTTCAGCTTGAAAACCAAATTTAAAAATTCAATAGTATGATAAAATCATTACAATTTCTCAGTATTTTCATTTCCATATTAGTTATTGAAAAAAGCGCTTCGCAGTCTTTTGAAGAAACCACTTTTCCAGACATTACCACAACGCCTTCCGCCTCGCGAAGTGCCAATTTTATTGATGTAAACGGCGATGGCTGGGACGATATATTTTTTACCAATGGGCCAACTGCTGGGCAAAATAATATGCTATATTTAAATAACCGCGATAATACGTTTACCACGGTAACCGCCGATGATATTGTCTTGGACAACGACCGCTCGGACGGAGCGAGTTTTGCCGATGTTGACAATGATGGCGATTTAGATGCCTTGGTTGTAACGTACGGAAGAAACGGCACGGGCAAGAAAAACTATTTTTACCGAAACAATGGCAATGGCACTTTTACCTACGAGCCTGATAACGCCATCGGAATTCCGCTAACGTATTCTGAAATGGCGAATTGGATAGACCTCAACAACGACCAGTACCTGGATGCTTATATTACAAATAGTGTGGTTTCCACTCGAAACCTGTATTTTGAAAACCAAGGAAATGGTTCTTTTGAAGCGGTTACCGGCTTATCTATAACCAGCGAAACGCTTGCCTCACGATCTATAAATTGGATAGATTACGACGGCGACGGCGACAGCGATTTATTTGTAGCGAATGAAAATAATGCAAACAATTCACTTTTTAGAAATGATGGCCCCGATAATTTTACAAAAATTACAGATCTTTCCATTACCCAAAATGGCAAAAATTCTGCAGGTAGCTCGTGGGCAGATATTGACAACGATGGCGATTTCGACCTGTTTATTGCCAATTGGAACGGACAGAATAACCAGCTTTTTATAAATGAAAACGGAACTTTTATAGAGCAAACAAGTTCTGTGATTGCTTTGGAAATGGGAAGCTCCTTTGGTTCTGCCTTCGCCGATGTTGACAACGATGGCGATTTGGATCTTTTAGTATGCAACGCCTATTTTTCGGGGCAAGAAACAAATTCACTTTTTATAAATGACGGAACTGGTACGTTTCACAAAGATACGAGCAGCAGTTTGGCAAACCATCAAGGTAATACTTTTGGATGTGCGTTTGGCGATTACAACAACGATGGTTGGCTAGATGTGATTTTGGCGAATACTTTAAACGAAAACCAAAACAATTCGGTATTTACGAATACGGGAAGTGGCAATAACTGGATTAAAATTCGCTGTGTTGGGAACCCTTCAAATAATTCGGCAGTGGGGGCAAAAGTTCGCATTAAAGCTACAATAAACGGCACCCAAGTATGGCAAACCCGCCAAATTGAAGCTGCAAGTGGCTATTGCAGTCAAAACAGTTTTACAAATCATTTTGGTTTGGGGGATGCAATAAATGTTGATGAAATTGAAATATATTGGCCATCGGGAGCCGTGGAAACTTTTACCGATATTGACGAAAACAACACGTACTTAGTAATTGAAGGCAATGGAATTCAGTTAGGAACAAACACGCAATTAAAACACGGTTTTGTTATTTATCCCACGCCGGCAAATGATGTTTTGGTTATCAATTTTCGAAAAGATGAAATTTATTCAAAGGTTGAAATTTTCGATATAAACGCAAGAAAAGTAAAGGAAAAATTTAATTCAGGTGCAGCTTCTATAGAAATGGATATTAGCCATTTAAGCCCCGGAACATATGTTTTAAAAATTAGTAACAATGGTAAAATTACTTCGCAAAAAGTAATAATTAATTAAAAACCTTCTGTTCCTAAATGTTGGTTTATTAGTAAACGTGTTGAATTTTTAATATGAAACTTCAGCACGTTTTTGCTATCTTCACTTGGTATATTTTTTAAACCGAATGAATCTATTACGCACAAATTCCACCAATCCGGATTTTATTAAATTAATTTTATTGCTCGATAAGGAACTTTCTATTCGCGATGGCGATGATCACGCCTTTTACGATCAATTCAATAAATTAGACGCAATAAAGCACACCGTTGTTGCTTTTAATAAAGATGGGCAAGCCGTGGGTTGTGGCGCTATCAAACAATATGCTCCAAATGTAATGGAAGTAAAACGCATGTTTGTTTTATTGGAGCAACGGGGCAAAGGAATTGCGGGCAAAATTTTAAACCATCTGGAAATCTGGGCAGCTGCATTGGGCAATAAAAAATGTATTTTGGAAACGGGTATTAACCAACCCGAAGCCATTGCCCTGTACAAAAAATGCAACTATACCATAACCGAAAATTACGGGCAATACAGTAAGGTTGCTACAAGTATCTGTTTTGAAAAAATCCTGAATTAAGCTATACAAATGAAAATAAAATCGAACGCAACATCCAACGAGCTTTCATCGCCGTTTTATAAAATAAATGCAGAATTCTGTAGCGAATTTGAAAAATACATTGCCACAAAAAATGGTAAAGTAAAAGGCAACTACAATGCGTGGTCCTATTTAGTTGAAGGCAAAATTACGAGTCCAAAGTCTTGGTATTTAAAATATAAAAAAGCTACATACACTTCTGCTGGCAACCTGTTGCTTTCTTCAAAAAAGCAAAATTTGCTAACAATGGTTGAATGGTCCTCTCCGTGGCAGTTATCGACAAGTTCCAATTTCTCAATTAATAGAAAAAACAGTGGAAGTTTTTTAAAAAAACCATTAAATCGTGATACAAATGACTTTCTCTATTCAAATAAATATATTATCACAAATGGCGAATCGAATACAACACTTCTAAAAAAACTCTATACAAACTTAGAGCCCCTCTTTATTTCTGGAGAAGTTTATTCAATACATATTAAAAATGACAGCCTTCTAATTTCCTTACGAACCGATAAACACCATTTCGAAATTTTTGAAAAACTATTAAATTTATAAACCGGAATGAAAAACTCAAACGATTCCATAAAATTAAAAGATGCCGTAGCCATCGGAATTGGTGGAATGGTTGGGGGTGGAATTTTTGCAGTTTTAGGCTTGGCTGTTTCTTTAGCAAAAGGAGGTACGCCCGTGGCATTTCTTTTTGCCGGAATTATAGCGCTACTTACCGCTTACAGCTATTCTAAATTATCATTGGCATTTCCCGACAGAGGCGGTACTGTGCGTTTTGTAAACGAGGGTTTTGGTAGAAGTATTTTTAGCGGCGGCATTAACAATGTACTCTGGATAAGCTATATTATTATGCTTTCGTTGTACGCCAGTGCGTTTGGGTCTTACGCGCCAAATTTAATCGCTGTAACTGGCAGCCCAGAGATAGACACCCATATTTTTGTAAGTAGTGTTGTTTTATTGGCTACGATAATAAATTATTATAGTTTAAAGGTTGTGGGTGAGATTGAAAGTCTCGCGGTATTTGTAAAATTATTTATCCTTTTAGCTTTTGCTGGCTTAGGAGTTTACGGACTTTTTGGCAATGTAAACCTCGGTCAACTTAACCCCGCAAATTGGGAGGGACCGTTGCAGCTTCTTACCGGAGGAATGGTAATATTTATAGCCTACGAAGGCTTCGAACTAATTGCCAATGCCGTTCCCAACTTAAAACGTCCCGAGAAAAATGTTCCCCGCGCATATTTTATTTCTGTGGGATTTGTGGTTTTATTATATATTCTTATTGCTATAGTAACCGTAGGTTCTTTGAGTTTTGATAAAATTTCAGCGGCAGAAGATTACGTTTTAGCAGCCGCGGCGAAACCGATGATTGGCCAAATTGGTTTTGCAATAATGACCATTGCAGCATTGATTTCAACATTTTCAGCAATTAATGCCAGCTTATACGGAGGGAGTCGCGTGAGCTATGAACTCGCGGAAGACGATGAATTGCCGCACTCCTTTACAGACCAATTTTGGAATAAGCCTATTGGCCTATTAATTACTGTTATACTTACACTTTTAACCGCCAACTTTCTCAATCTTGAAAGTATTTCAACTTCAGGCAGTGCTGGTTTTCTGCTAATCTTTGCTGTTGTAAATTATGTGAGTTTTAAAAAAGCCGGAAAAATAAATGCCAGCAAAACCATTAGTTTAATAGGAGCCATCCTCTCTGCCATTGCTTTTATAGTGTTGATAATCCAGCAAAGTAATTCTAATTTGTTGGGTGTGTCTATTTCCTTGACAATTATCTGTATCTGCTTTATAGCAGAATGGCTATATAAAAAGAAAGTTTCAAAAACCAATTAATAAAATATCAATTTTTTTTTAAAATCTATTGCGTTTTAAATGTTTAATCGTAATATTGCAATGAACTTATAAAGCTATCATGGGAATTACAAAAACTGAAATATTTACCGAGCAACAAAACCAGATTGCAACATTTGCCAAAGCTTTCGGGCATCCGGCAAGAGTGGCCATTCTTCAACATTTATTTAAAATAAACACTTGTATTTGTGGCGATCTGGTAGAAGAAATTGGCTTGGCGCAACCCACCATCAGTCAGCATTTAAAGGAACTTAAAAACCTAGGTTTAATTAAAGGCAGTATTGAAGGCACCAGTATTTGTTATTGTATTAATACAGATAATTGGACAAATATGAAGGAAGTAATGCTTCAGTTTTTGGACCAAGATGTTTCTACTGAAAAATGCTGCTAAGTTTTAACTGAAAAATTCAATTTAAAGAAATTCAAAATGAAAAACGAGCAAGAATTAAAAGATATCGTAAAAAACCGATATGCCAAAATAGCCGAGCAGGGAAAGGCTGAAAATGCAGCTTCCTGTTGTGGTGCAACTACTCCTTCGAATAAAGTTTATAACATAATGATGGACGATTATTCGGAAACGAGCGGATATATGGAAGACGCCGATTTAGGATTGGGTTGTGGCCTGCCGACGCAATTTGCCAAGATTGATAAAGGCGATACCGTAATAGATTTGGGTTCCGGCGCCGGTAACGATTGCTTTGTTGCAAGACACGAAACTGGCGTTGAAGGAAAAGTAATTGGTATAGATTTTACACCAATAATGATTGAAAAAGCGCGAGCAAATGCCGAAAAATTGGGGTACAACAATGTAGAATTTCGCGAAGGAGACATAGACGCAATGCCCTTAAGCAACGACGTTGCAGACGTAATAGTGAGCAATTGTGTTTTAAATCTTGTTCCGAACAAACAAAAAGTTATTACCGAAATTAGCCGAGTCTTAAAACCAGGCGGACACTTTAGTATTTCTGATATTGTTTTGGAAGGAAACCTTCCCGATGCCCTAAAAGAAGACGCCGAAATGTACGCCGGATGCGTGGCAGGGGCCATTCAAAAAACCGAATATTTACAATACATTAAAGAAGCAGGGTTTCAAAACATTGTTATTCAAAAAGAGAAGCCAATCGTAATTCCGAATGACATTCTTGAAAAATATCTCTCTGCTGAAGAAGTAAAGGGTTTTAACAATGCTGGCACAGGTATTTTTAGCATTACAGTGTATGCCGAAAAGCCTGGAACAAAAACCGAAAAACCAAAATTAAAAATGGTTGATTTGCAGGAAGAAGTTTCTAGCTGTGCTCCAAATTCCGGGTGTTGCTAACACATAAAAATACAGGCTTATTCTGGGAGCTTCAGGAGTATTTCGAAAAGTTAGAGACAGCAAACCTCTCTGAAGAACGCAAATTGCTTTTAAACTCGATAACGGAATATATTGCAAGTAAGGCTGCCGCAAACTACGCTATTCGGCTCAATTTTATCTGTACGCACAATTCGCGACGGAGCCATTTGGCCCAAATCTGGGCGCAAACTGCGGCAGCCTATTTTAATATAGACGAGGTTTTTTGTTATTCTGGAGGTACGGAAGTCACCGCTGTTTATCCCATGGTGATAACTACCTTAGAAAATGCAGGTTTTAAAATCTCTAAAGAAAATAAGCTCAGTAATCCACTTTTTAAAATTACCTATTCTGAAACTGCGCCACCTATTTTTGCGTTCTCGAAAAAATACAGTGATGCTCCTAACCCCAAAAGCCACTTTGCGGCGGTAATGACCTGTGGGCAGGCCGATGCTGGTTGTCCCTTTGTAGCAGGATCGGAAAAGCGATTTCCGCTATTATATGAAGACCCGAAAATTTCTGATGGCACACCGCAGCAACAGCGAGTTTATAAAGAACGCAGCGAGCAGATTGCTACAGAGATGAAATATATATTTTCAAAAATCGCTTTATAAAATGAACCATCCTAAGAAATTAAATTTTTTAGACAGTTACCTCACCCTTTGGATTTTCATTGCCATGGCCCTAGGAGTAGGCATTGGCTATTTTGCTCCAAATTTTCCATATTTTTTGAATTCTTTCAATAGTGGCAGTACAAATATCCCTATTGCAATCGGTTTAATTTTAATGATGTATCCGCCATTGGCAAAGGTTAATTACGTCCTTTTGCCCAAGGTTTTTCAGGATGTTAAAGTGCTTTCAATTTCATTAATATTAAATTGGATTATCGGTCCTGTTTTAATGTTTGTTTTAGCAATTACATTTTTACGCGATTATCCAGAATATATGGTAGGGCTTATATTAATTGGTCTGGCACGGTGCATCGCAATGGTATTGGTTTGGAACGATCTAGCGGAAGGCAGTAGCGAGTACGGAGCAGGATTGGTAGCGCTTAACAGTATTTTTCAGGTATTTGCCTATAGCTTTTATGCCTGGCTTTTTATTACTGTACTGCCACCATATTTTGGTTTTGAGGGTGCCATTGTAAATATTTCAATAGCTACGATAGCCGAAAGTGTCGCTATTTATTTAGGAATTCCATTTTTACTTGGCATATTGAGCAGGGTAATTTTAGTGCGATGGAAAGGAGAAACGTGGTACACTACCAAATTTATTCCTGCTATTTCGCCTCTTACACTAATAGCCTTACTATTTACAATCATTGTAATGTTTTCGTTAAAAGGTGAATTGATTGTAGAAATTCCTTTGGATGTACTCCTAATTGCAGTACCACTATTAATTTATTTCATAATAATGTTTCTTATTGGTTTTTTCCTTTCTAAAGCAATAGGAACCACTTATAACAAAACTGCGTCAATTGCTTTTACGGCCGCCGGCAATAATTTTGAACTGGCAATCGCCGTGGCTATCGCTGTATTCGGATTAAATTCTGGGCAAGCATTTACGGGAGTAATTGGGCCTTTGGTAGAAGTACCGGCACTTATTTTATTAGTTAGGGTTTCTTTTTGGTTACGGAAGAAATATTTTACAAAAAGTGAATTGTGATAATTTCAGAAAATTATAATTTCGAGGTTATTTGGTAGTCCGGAAGGTAAATTTTGCCATCATGAATGTTAAGTTTACGTCAAGTTATATTTATATATGCCACTTTTTTTCTACACTTGGTTAAAATTAAAAATGGCGCAACTTTTATTTACATATCGCTTCCGCGATTCAACTAAAATTTTAAAAACGCTTTTGGTACTTGTTGCCATTTCACTTTCCAGCAGTATGTTTTCGCAACGATTGCTATTGGACGGAAAAATTAGCACCGCAGACGCAATTGATGTTGAAGGAGTTACTGTTTTTAACATATCTTCAAACAAAGGTACCATAAGTGATGCGGCTGGAAACTTTAAAATTGCGGTTGCGGTAAACGATACCCTTTCGGTTTCGGCTGTACAGATTGAAAACACAACGCTTGTTATAGGGGAAGAGCAACTACTCAACAAAAAAATCAGCATTAATCTGAGCGAAAAAATGAACCAACTAAGTACCGTAACTCTAAGGCGCCCACTCACCGGCTATATAGGCAGCGACGCGAATATAATACCCATTGAAGCCCCTATAACCGCCACCTCCATTGGCTTGCCAAATGCAGATTTGCCAAAGCTCTCCAAAACCCGACGCCAATTATACGCCGCAACCTCCGGGCCAGTAGATGCACTTTTAAATATGATTTCTGGGCGAACCAAAATGCTGAAAAAACATTTGGAATTTGAAAAAACTGCCGCGTTGACCCTAAGTTTATTGGAAAAGTTTCCCGAAAGTTATTTTATCGATGGATTAAAAATAGGAAAACTCAACATCTATTCATTTATTTTTTTCTGTGAAGACGATCCCAAATATCAAACAGTCATGAAACAAAGTACTATAGAAATAATAGACTTTTTGGAAGCTAAGAGTGAAGAATATCGGCGTGAATTGCGCGAACAATAAATATCAAATTCTTTTAAAACTAAATTTATTTTGAAGTAAATAGCTATAGGCTACAACAATAAAAGCTGTTAAAATCTTTGACGGCGTAGGATAAAAACCAAAACCATCTACGAAAATTTTCAAGCAGATATAGTTTAGCACCAGAGCTCCCATACCTACCATAAAATATCTAATAAACTGAGTTTTCCAAGGTAAATTTGAAGCTTGAAAAGTAACGTATTTTTGAAGCAAAAAACCCGTAACGAATGTTATCGGAAATACCAAAAACAGGGAGGCAATATGTGGACTAAGCACTATAAAATGCAGATCCAGATTCTTTTTGGCAAAGATGAAATTGTAGCTAATAAAATACAGCAAAGTATCGAAAACAAGGTTGCCACCACCACAAGCTGCATATCTATAAGTTTTTAAAGGTAACAACCACCGAAACAAAAAATAGAAGGAATCAATAAATTTAATAATGCTGTTTTTCATACCTAATGAAGCGCAAAGTTACGCATAAGCACGGTACAGCGTTTCATTTTAGGTAGAGATATTGCGCCATAAATTTGCACAGTAATCTACTATGTGTTTAAATAGAAAAATAGATGTAACCCATTAATTATCAGATTAAAATAGCGATTGTTTTAAAAATTGAAAAAGAATATTTCTTAATTTTATTGCTTAATCAAATCAACAAACATTATGAAAAATCAATTTTTAAGTCTAGCATTGATTTGCATGCTTACTGCTTGCGACAAAAAAAAGGACGAGGCTGAACCCAAATTGTACGAAGCCCAAGAAACAGAAATTGTAGAATCTGCTATAAAACGGGGCGAACTTTTAATAAGTGCAGTGGGTTGTCACGATTGTCATTCGCCTAAAAAAATGACCGATCGCGGCCCCATTCTCCATCCAGATCTACTTCTTTCGGGGCATCCCGCAGATGAGGCAATACCAAACTATGACCTTGAAACCGCTAAAAACTTTGTATTGTTTACACCTGGTCTTACTGCATCCGTGGGACCCTGGGGCACCTCTTTTGCAGCAAATATAACTCCGGACGATACTGGTATTGGAGGGTGGACGGAAAAGGAGTTTTTAACATCAATCAAACACGGTAAGTACAAAGGCATGGAAAACGGGAGAAACCTTTTACCTCCAATGCCATGGCAAACCATTTCACAATTACCTGAATCTGATTTAAAAGCAATGTTTGCATATTTACAAACGATAAAACCCGTGAAAAATCTCGTACCGCCACCAATTCCACCGAAGAAATAAACAAACTATTTATCTACACTCGCTAAAATTTAAAAAAACAAGACCGTCTATTTACGTGTTCAATTGTATCAATTGCGCGTAAATAGACGGTTTCATTTTAAACTGGGTTCAGATTAAAGGCAGATTGAACTACCTTCTACCTCTATTTCTGCCACTATTCTGTTTCTTGCCTTGGGCGGATTTTTTAGATTGTGCATTCCTCCCACGACTGTGACGATTTGCCCTTTGTTGTTTCTTTTCTTCCTCAGCAGCTTTTACATCGGCCATGGTTTCTGTGGGTTGAAAGTCGGGAAGGGTTTTGGGCTGCAGCCGTTCGCCAATCAACTTTTCAATATCCTTTAAATAGCCAACCTCATCTAGACTTACCAATGAAAGTGCTTCACCACTGGCCCCTGCCCTTCCGGTACGGCCAATACGGTGCACATAATCTTCGGAAACGTTTGGCAATTCATAATTAATTACGTGTGGCAACAATGGAATATCCAATCCTCTAGCTGCAATATCGGTTGCTACCAAAACGCGTATTCTTCCCTCTTTAAATCCAGAAAGCGCTCGTGTTCGGGCGCCTTGACTCTTATTACCGTGAATAGCGGCAGAAGTAATTTTCGCCTTTTCAAGTTTTTCGCTCAAACGATTGGCACCGTGCTTGGTTCGTGTAAAAACGAGTACTTGTTTCCAGTTTCCTTCCGAAATTAATTTTATGATTAATTCTGTTTTTTGTGCTTTATCTACCCGATATACGGTCTGATCAATTTTTTCAACGGTTGTATTTTCTGGAGTAGCTTCAACTAAAACAGGATGATGAAGAAATTCATTTGCCAGTTTTTTTATTTCTTTCGAAAAAGTTGCGGAGAAAAGCAAATTTTGTCTTTTAGAAGGAAGTAGCGCCAGAATTTTTTTAATATCGCGCAGAAAACCCATATCGAGCATTCTATCGGCTTCATCCAATACAAGAATTTCTACTTTTGAAAGGGAAAGCGCATTTTGATTTTCCAAGTCCAGCAATCTACCGGGTGTTGCTACCAATATATCCACCCCATTTCGCAATGCCCTAATTTGTGGATTTGCACCCACGCCACCGAAAATAACGGTAGAACGCAAGTCTGTATATTCGCTATATTCTTTAAATTCATCCTGCACTTGCGCCGCAAGTTCGCGCGTTGGGGTAAGTATTAATGCTCTAACAGGTCTTTTCCGAAAAGCGGGTTCGCTATTTAAAATTTGTAAAATGGGCAATGCAAAACCAGCGGTTTTTCCACTTCCCGTTTGTGCCGATGCCAACACATCTTTGCTTTCTAAAATTAAGGGAATTGCTTTTTGTTGAATTGCCGAAGGTGTTTCATATCCTTTTTTGCTAATTGCTTTTAGCAGGGCATCGGAAAGCCCAAGAGATTTAAATGTCATAAATTATTTTAAGATGTAGACCGCTGCGCTTGGAGATAGTATATCGCGGCGCTTTTAGAATTCGGTCTTTTTAAAAACCATTAAAACTAAGAAGACGGTTTTAATAAGGGGCGAAGATACGGTTAATTTTCTGCACCGTAAGTTTTATTATTGCAGTGGAATTTTTCTAGCATATTCTTTCCGAGGCTGCTTTTAACTAAAAAACATATTAAAACTTTTAAAACATAGCGAAATCGTGAAAGTACGTGAATGCTACCCAATCTTCGTGGTAAAATGCACCCATTGGTACCCTTAATAATTTTTAACAATAAATAAAGATAACTCAGCCTTTTTTAATACATTTGGAATGAAGCTTAGTGCTTTATCCTCCCCACTACATTGTATATCCTCAGGCCATGTTTGGTTCATGGAGGTTTACAATGCCTGTATTTATTAAAAGAATTTTCAATTGTATTATCCCAAAATAGCGGTTTACGCAATAAATAACGCATACAATATAAGCCTTAAACATAATAAGATGGTAAAGAAAACTTTAATTCCGCTATTTTTAATTTTTATGCTAAACCTTTCATTCGCGCAAGAATGGAATAGCCAATTTGGATCGCCCGTGGTGATTTTAACCGAATATAACCCTTGGGAAATGGTTATTGGTTCTGATGTGCCAACCATAGCCATTTACAAAAGTGGTAATATTATATATCAATTACCAAAAAAGAAAATGTCAAAATTTTATACGGTAAACTTAGATTCAATTCAGACTCAAAACTTAATCAATAGTTTGGGAATAACAGATAGTCTTTCTAAAATGACAGCATATGTAGAAACAACGAGTTTAACGGATCAACCTACAAACGAATTAATTCTAAATTTTGATCAGCCCAACACAAAAGGGGTGTATGGCGATTTAAGAAACAGTAATGCGGCTAGAGCGAAAACTCCAAGCTACTTTTTAAACGTTTTCGACAAATTAATTAACTACAAAAATAAAGAAGCTACTGAGTGGCTCCCCGAAACAATTGAAGTGCTTTTAACAGATTACAACCACTCTGTTGAAACACCAAAGAATTGGCCCGAAAACTGGCCTAATTTAGATAGTGAAACCACAATTAGAAGAAGCGAATTTCTATACAGTGTTTATTTATCAAAATCAAATTTTGAAGAATTTTTAACCTTATTGAATTCACTAGAAGAAAATCAAGCAGTGGTATTGAACGGTAAAAAATTTTCAGTTTCGTATCGATTGCCATTCCCAAATTTAAAATAAACTAATTTGCGTTAAAACTTAAGAAACTAGATATCGTTAAAACACATAATTTTAAATAAAAATTTCAAGAAAAATGATGAAAAAGAGCTTAATTATTTTAGTATTGGTGGCATCACAATTTATGGTAGCCCAGAACTCGCCTAAAGAAATGGCCGCAACGTTTTTTGTGAATTACCAAAACGAAGGAGCTTCCATAGCAATAGATAAATTGTATTCCAGCAACAAATGGATGGAACAGGCTACAGTGGCAATTACCAATTTAAAAAATAAATTGGAGGGCTTAAACGAAAATTATGTGGGACAATATTACGGCTATGAGCTAATAGGCGAGAAAAAACTCGCGGAAAGCTATGTACTATTAAGCTATCTAGTAAAATTTGACCGGCAACCCATTCGATATACATTCCAATTCTATAAACCAGACCAAACTTGGATTCTTTACAGCTTTAAATTTGACTCAGATATAGATAAGGAAATTGAAGAAGCAGCCAAGTTAATGTATTTAGATTGATAGGTTACAGAGTAGCGCCATTACTCGCTTGGATTAAACTTTAACTACACGAAGAAAAGATAAAAACTGGGCATAACAACTGTTGGCCAGAAGTAGGTACTTACTATACAAAGCGCCATCAAACTGGACTGAAAATCAGTACCGCAGAAGTAAGATATTGTTTAATCAATATCCCGATATAAAAATTGCTTTTGACCTAGTTCAAGGACTTCGGAATATATTCAATACGGCAACATCCATAGAAACAGCCTATACAAAACTGGCTCATTGGTACAAAGATGTAGAAAACACAGGCTTTAGAGCGTTCAACACAATTGCAAATACCATAACACTCAATTATAGATCAATCTTAAACTATTTTATAAACAGAAGTACAAATGCATCAGCAGAATCATTCAATGCAAAAATAAAAGCTTTTAGAGCGCAGTTTAGAGGAGTCAAAAATGTAGAATTCTTCCTTTATAGATTAACCACAATTTTTGCATAAACACAACAATTGGTCTTGATCCATTTTTATATTCTGTACCTATTCTGTACCCACTCCATAAAAAAAGCCCCCACATTTCTGTGAAGGCTTGATTTTCCTAGTAGCGGGAACAGGACTCGAACCTGTGACCTTCGGGTTATGAGCCCGACGAGCTACCTACTGCTCTATCCCGCGATATGGGTTTTTAATATTTCAACTGTAGCTTTTAACTTTTCGGTTCATAATGCCGACAGAAATATTGGACTGCAAAGATAAGAAGCTTTTTCGACTCCACAAGCGCTCCTTCATTAAATTTTGCAAAGTATTATATAAAGTTGTTTTTGCGTTATTTTCTTTGCCTATCTTTAATTTATGAACAAACAAATAAAGAGGACTTTCTATATTGTATTTACTTTAGGTATCGTTTTTATTATCGCTACCGTCTCCATAAATATTTTCTTAAAAAATAAACTGGAATCATTTGTAAATGAGCGTTTGCCAAAAAACATGATTCGCTCCTACGATGCCATTACCGTAGAATCTTTTGGGGGCTCGCTATCAATAACCAATGCTTCACTTATAATAAAGAATAAAACAGATAGTCTAAAACACACGTTTATAAATGTTGAAAAGCTGAAAATTTCACACATTAGCTATTGGGATTATTTGTTTAAAGACGAAATACACATTGAAACTATTTCTGTTGAAAACCCAATAATGGCTTATTATAAAGATCGTGTTGTGCCAAGTACCGATACGGTTAACAAAGGAATTATTGATATCTACAAACCCATTTTTGTAAAAAATATTCGAATTGACAATAGTAAGTTTGTTATTTATGAAAAAGGTAAAGATTCTACAAAACTATACACCAAAGGACTGTCCGTAGCGGTTACGGGAATTAAAATAGACAAGAATACCGTACGGAGAAAAATCCCCATGATTTTTGACAATTACAAAGCAACCAGCGATTCCGTATTTGTAAAAGTGAGTCCTTATGAAAATTTAACCGTAAAGGATTTTGCCCTAGAAAATACAGTTGCCATTTTTAAAAATCTTAGACTGCACACGAAGTATTCAAAAACGCAACTTTCAAAAATTATAACCACAGAACGAGATCACTACGACCTTACTTTAAAAAAAGTAACCGTTGAGGGAATTAATTTCGGATTTAATAATCGCCAGTTTTTTGCACAAAGCAAAAAAGTGTCTTTAACTGCGCCTTCATTAGAAATATATCGCGATAAATTGGTAGCTGACGATTTAAAAACAAAACCACTTTACAGTAAAATGCTACGTGAGCTACCTTTTGAATTAACGGTAAATTCCTTAAGAATTGAAGATGCAAAAATTAAATATGAAGAACGCGTAAAAGCCGAAAACATGGGCGGTTCAATTACTTTTAATAATTTAAACGCCGCCATTTCCAACTTGAGCAACACCTATAAAAGTCCTGAAAAAACCACAATTAAAATTGAAGCAAACTTTATGGATAGTACGCCCATTTCGGTAGATTGGAGTTTTGACGTTAATAATAAACAAGACGCATTTTTGTTTCAAGGAACCTTAGGAACACTTGCAGCAAATAAAATGAACAACTTTACCGAACCAAATTTAAAAGTGAGACTGGAAGGAAAAACCAATAAAACCTTTTTTACCATTGATGGCAACAACAGTACTTCTACCACTAATATGAAAATTAGTTATTCTGATTTTAAGGTGAAAATTCTTCAGCAAGACGGAAGAAAAAAGAACACAGTACTCTCGGCAATTGCCAATATATTTATATCAAAAAACAGTACTGAAAATGGAGATTCATACAAGAAAGGGGTAGCCGAAGCAAAGAGAGATAAATCTAAATCGGTGTTTAATTTTCTTTGGATTAGCATAAAAGCTGCACTAACCAAAATTATGATTTAAAATTTTGAATGTGAGCTAATAAAACTACAGTTTGAAATTTCCTATATCACAAACTATTTTACGTTGTGAATAATTTTTTATAATTGCAGAGCTACGTCCTCTTCAAACTTACTGTCCGATTGGGTGCGCTGTAAATGCAGTTAATTCGGCATTTTGAAAACTAACGGCTATTTCAATTGGATTACAACAAATTTCACAATCCTCAATATAGGTTTGCTGCCGCACAGAAGTATCCAGCAACATCGAAATTTCTTCCCAGCAATGTGGGCATTGAAAAAAGTGCTCGTGCATATACTAAATGTAGCGAATTTTCAGAAATTTTATGGTTTTTATGATAAAGAATCTAGCGTTTCTTGAAGCAGTTCCCATTCTTCCATCAAATTTTTAAGCTTCTTTTTCTTTTCTTGATACTTGTCGAAAAAGTGTGGCTTAGCAATGGTTTCTTCATAATTAATTAGAAGCTCGGTGTCTATATTCGCAATCTCCTTTTCCAAAAAAGAAATGGTAGATTCCACATTGCTCAATTTATTTTTAACCGATTTCAATTTTTTCTGAATTTCGTATTCTTCGCCCGCCGTTCGTTTCACTTTGGTTTCGGCAACTACTGTACGTTTTTCGGCTTCGCGCAGGTTTTCAAGGTTCCGTTGCTCGAGGAAATAATCAATATCGCCCAAGTATTCTTTGATGTGATGATCTTTAAATTCGTAAACTTTATTGGTTAATCCCTGTAGAAAATCACGGTCGTGGGAAACCAAAAGCAACGTTCCCTCAAAGTTTTTTAAAGCATCTTTTAAAACGTTTTTAGATTTTATATCTAAATGGTTTGTGGGTTCATCCATAACCAAAACATTAAACGGCTGTAACAATAGCTTAGCCAAGGCCAAACGGTTGCGCTCGCCACCGCTTAGTACACGAACATATTTTTCAACTTCATCGCCATGAAAAAGGAACGATCCTAAAATATCGCGTACTCTGCTTCTGTTTTTTTCGTTGGCAGCGTCTATCATTGTATCCAACACCGTTTTACTGCCATCTAAATAATCGGCCTGGTTTTGGGCAAAGTATCCTATTTGCACATTATGGCCCAAAAGCACTTTACCGTCGTGTTCAATTTCGCCAACAATAATTTTCGCCAATGTAGATTTACCTTGACCGTTCTGACCAACAAAGGCTATCTTGCTCTGGCGCTCCACCAATAAATCTACGCTGTTTAAAACGTTATTGTCTCCATAACTTTTTGAAATATTTTCAGCCTCAATTACTACTTTTCCGGGAGTAATTGAAACGGGAAAACGCAGTGTCATTACACTATTGTCGTCTTCATCTACTTCAATTCTATCAATTTTATCTAGTTTTTTTATCAGCGATTGCGCCATGGTTGCCTTACTGGCCTTAGCGCGAAATTTATCTATTAACTTTTCAGTTTGTTCAATTTGTTTTTGTTGGTTTTTTTGGGATGCCAATTGTTGTTCGCGCAATTCATTCCGAAGAACTAAATACTGCGTATATGGCTTATTGAAGTCGTAGATCTTTCCAAGGGAAATTTCAATAGTTCGGTTCGTAACATTGTCTAAAAACATTTTATCGTGCGATACGATAACAACAGCCCCTGCATAGCTTTTTAAAAATTCTTCGAGCCAAAGAATAGACTCTATATCTAAGTGGTTGGTAGGTTCATCCAGCAGCAGAATATCGTTATTTTGAAGCAGCAATTTTGCCAATTCAATACGCATCCGCCAACCACCGGAAAAAGTCTCGGTACGCTTGGTAAAATCTTCTCTTTGAAAACCTAACCCCTGCAAAATACGTTCGGTTTCTCCTTGGTAATTATATCCACCGTGAATTTCGTACTGATGCTGGACATCATTTAAATCTACCATAAGTTGATGATAGCCATCACTCTCATAATCTGTTCTCTCAGCGAGTTGAATGTTTATTTCTTCAAGCTTTTTTTCAAGTTTTTTTATTTCGGTAAAGGCTTCGTAAGATTCTTCTAAAACCGAACGACCTTTTTCAAAATCTATATCCTGTTTTAAAAAGCCGATGGAAATTTCTTTATCGGTTGCAATTTGGCCGCTGTCATATTCCTGTTCTCCGGCAATAATTTTGAGCAAGGTAGATTTGCCTGCACCATTTTTACCAACCAAGCCCACGCGATCCCCCGGCTTTAACTGGAATGTAATTTTTTCGAATAAATAGTCGCCTTGAAAGGAAACCGAAAGATTGTGGATATTTATCATTTATAAATTCGGAATGATGATTTGTGTATTACCGCTGAAATATCTGCAAAGATGCTTATTTTTGCAGTGCTAAAAAAGCCTATAATGCAATTCCTCAAAGGTTCTAAACTCTATAGTATTTTTACCGGCACTTGCCCGGTGTGCCATAAAGGCGAAATGTATCTGGAAAAAAATCCGTATAAAGTTTCCAAAATCATGAAAATGCACGATACATGCAGTCATTGTGGGCAAAAATTTAAAATAGAGCCGTCGTTTTACTTTGGTGCAATGTACGTTAGTTACGGCGTGGGATGTGCCTTGGCAATTGCAGCCTTTATTATAACCTATTTTATTATTGGGTTGGACAGAAATTATACGTTCGGTGTCATTATTCTCTTGTTAGTAATACTCTATCCTCCAATTGTAAGGGTTTCAAGAAATATCTGGATTAATTTTTTTGTAGATTATAACGAAGAAAAAGCAAAATAATAGGCTATTGAACTTACAAGAGTCTTTTAATGTCCATTTCCTTAGGAAGGGGTTGTTCCTTTTCCAGCACATTAATAAGTATTTCCGAAAGCAGAGGTGCCATCAAAAAACCTCGCGAGCCCAAGCCATTAAAAAACACAAGGTTTGGATGATTGTTTAAACTTCCTAAAATAGGTCTATGATCTTTGGTGGTAGGCCGAACCCCCGCGGTTTGCCCGATTACTTTAAACGGACAGTTTATAAAGATTTTTAATTTTGACAGAATTTCTGCCTTTGCCGTTTCTGTGGGATGGTCTGTATAGTCATCTCGGTTAAATGTTGCACCCACCTTATATATATCCTTTCCGTGGGGAATTACGTAAAATGCGCCCTTCAACAACGTATCTAACTTTAGTTCCGGCGCCTGAATTAATAGGTATTCGCCTTTATTGCCCACAATTGTTTGTTTCGGAAAAAATGGATTATTAATTGCGCTGGCACCTTCCGCAAAAATTATTTTCTTAGCTGAAATGTTCTTATAGCAAACCCCATTTTCCTGCTGCTCCAATAATTGATATTGAAAATTTTCAGATAGCAATATATTTTCAGCCTGCAAATAATCACGGTAATGCGAAAGTAATATTTCGGTTTTTATTATTGCGGTTCCCAATACTTCACCAAAACCAAAAGCAGCATTAATAGATGGGTTGGTATTTTTTAAAAAATTTGAAGAAAGAAATTGCCGTAATTCAATTTTGTCGCTTGCTACGGACCAATTATTTTGTTCCTCAATACTTTTAAAAATTCTAAATATTGGTGTTTTGGTAAAAAATTCAACATTTAATTCTTTTGAGAGGTCGGTATAAAAATCAATAGCCGCAGGATAAAAAGCTGTAGCATTCCAAGCTGCGGTAAAGCGCTTAAGCACCGTTGGATTAAAAACGCCCCCAGATTTTGCGGTTGCCCCTTTACTCCCTCCGTCAATAGTTACAAAACTTTTGTTTTGCTTTTTAAGCTGCTCACACAAACAAATGCCACCTATTCCAAGACCAACAACAATATAATCAACCTTTTTCATTTGTACGATTCTATTTTTTGCGAAATGACATTCTTTGGTTTAATAATTTACAATTGGCAATAAAAAAACCCTTCACATTCCAAAATGGAACTTGAAGGGCTTTATTTCAATTTTTAGATTTATTGAATTATTAATAATTCCACAAATCAATTTCTATATTACGTATTTGTTCCTTTATTCTATCAGACTCAAGCAATTGCATAAGTGCATTGTCGCTAATGTAATCATCAACACCTCTATCGCCATATACATTATCTTCTTTGTAAATCACGGCATTAAAGCGTCTTGAATTTAGTAGATGATCGTATGAAATTGGCTGCGAAGTATTTTTTCGGTTAAAGGCTTTTGCTTCGTGTAAAACCTCCCGAGCTCCCGGAAACCATACCCAAAAAAGTTCCACTTTAGCATCAACTCCATCTTCTGGAAAAGCTTTAGAACGCGCTTCGTTTGCCACAGGACAAAGACCGAGCAAACGGTATTTTAATTCGCCTTGGCGCTTGTCTAAGTACCAATAGCCTCTAATATGCCAAGCTTCAATATCGCCAGCGTTTAGTGCAAAGCGACGTACATATTGTGGATCTACTACACCCTCGGCATTGTATTGCTCAATACCTAAATCTGTAGTATCGCTATAAACCAAAGAAGCTTCAATATCTTTTAAAGTTCTTTTTTCGGTAAAATATGAATCGGCATAAACGCCATCAATCTTTCCGTTTTTAATGTTTTTCACTAAAACATCATAAAGCGAACGTCTATCTGCGCCAATATTGTTTGTATCTATAGGGTAGTACAAAGGAAAATTAACTCTTTCGTCTAGATCAATAATTTCCCACGTGGTTTTAGACCATAACACATCACGCTCGTCCGTGTACCCATACGGTAACGGTTTATCATTATCATAAGCAATTTGCGATTCGGTCTTTTTGCCTATATCCTCTGGGGTTTTGGCATTAAGAATATTTACTTGCGCAGAGGCGCTAGCTGCCATTCCTAAACCCAAAACACATAAAACAACATTTTTCAAATTCATACCTATAGGGGTTTTATTCTAAAATTAGTTTGTCAATTCGATAATTACTGGCGAAGTTTTCTTAAGTATAACGCCACTTCCTGATACTTTCGCATTTATATCGAAAATTTGTACGGTTTCGCCTCTTCCCGCTCTTCTTAGAGCGCCTTTTGCAGCTGCATCTAATTTGGTTCCGTTTACACGTACTGTTGGTTGCCCAGAAACTTTGAAACTAAAGCCGGAAACATTTAAGTTTACATCAAAATCGAAATCTGGCAATACTGCCGATACCGATGAAATTTCAAGACCGCCGCGTTCCATACGCACAATTCCGGTTTCGCCACGAATGGCACCCACTGGCGCAGGAATATCCTTTATACGGAATTCAGATTTAGAGCCAACTGGCTTGCCGTCTGGCAATGTTCCGTTTGCCGAAATAGTAACCGTTCTACCAGAACCAGGACGCATAACATATTTACTACCCGATACTCTAGATAAGCCAGGTGCAGAGGCATTTACTTTATTGTCCGGAATACCTGGAATAGAAACCGTCATTGGATTATCTACTCCGCGATATACTACATTCATTTTATCTGCAGCAATTACTGCAGAGTTAGGCATTGAAATTGTAGCGAAAGATCTATCTACCGCTACTTCTGTTTCTTCACCACCTTCACCGTAGTATAAGGTTCCTTCTATTTTATGATCACCTGGAGAACCTGCACTAACGCTTAGCTTTACCTTACCTCCTTCGAAGGTATAATCTTTGCCTTCTTCAAGTTTTCTTCCGTCTAAGGTTAATTCGGCTCTCTTTGGCTTAGTGCTTTCATCTGTACGTCCTAAAACAATAGCTCCATCAAAAGTTTCGCCTGCATAATAGGCAGATTTTGAAGTTTCCATTAATGTAGAGTAGTTGCTAAAAGACAATGCTGCAGCTTGTTGTCCTGCCAACATTCTTTGTAAAACTTCACTTTTAGTTGTTTTAACGTCAGCTTGTATCTGAGTAAGCTTAGTAATTGAAGCTACCAATGGGAAGCCTTCGTAGTTATAATTTAACCATTTTACTTTTTTACCATTGCGATTGGTTTCTTCCGCGGTTGAAAAGTTAGCTTCAATAGATTTTTTTATTTCCTCAATACCAGCAACCTTTTCCAAGGCAGGATCTGATAGAATTTTAATCATTTCGGTACGGTAGGCATCCATTTGATCAATAAATTCTTGTCCGCCTTTTTTGTATTTATCTCCTGTAAAAAACAGATTGTTAAAATAATCTGGTTTATCCATCACTTCGTAATCTGATGGATCTTTTACTTTTTCCATTGAAGCCGATTTAAGACTAGCAATGTAGATATCCAGCTCATCTGATATTTGTGAGATTTCCTTAGCTTTTGCTTCAACTGCGGCATATTGACCTGGTTCGTCAGCTGCTTTTACAGCCAGACCTTCCATAAATTGTTGGTTACGCTGCGATGTTGATACATTCGCCTCGGATATTTTTTCGTTTAAAAGTCCAAAAGCCGATAATACTTCTTTAGACATGTTAAGTGCTAGCATTGCAATGAAAACCAGATACATCAGGTTAATCATTCGTTGCCTTGGGGATAGTTTTCCTCCTGCCATTTTTATTCTTTTTTAAAGATTAATAATTAAGGTGAAACCCTATCTTAGTTTTTACTACCCATTGCAGAAAGCATACCTCCGTAAACGCCGTTCAATGAAGAAAGGTTGGTAGCTAAGTGCTGCATTTGTTGTTTTAATTGTTCTGCATTTTCAGCAACTTCTTTGTTTGCTTCAGCTTGACGGCTTGTTGACTCTATCTGAACTTTATACAAGCTATTTAATGAATCCATTTGTGCAGCTGCAAGCGCCATTTCTTCGCTGTACTTTTTAGTTGAATTCATTGCTTCAGCAGTTGGAGCCATTCCTTTGGCGGCACCTTCAAAAGAACGGATACTTGTAGTAAGGCTGTTCATTAATTCTGAATCAATACGCGCATCTTTAAGCATATCGTCCAATTTTTTAGACAAAAGCCCTTGCGCATCTTCGGTTTCCTTTGCAACAGCTTTTCTATTTGCACTAGCACCACCAGCCAATTCAGGATAAACCAAAGACCAATCCAAATCGTCATCTACAGGCTCAAATGCAGAGATTGCGAAAATAATTGCTTCAGTAATAAGTCCGATTGCCAATAGAAGACCTCCGTCTAGATTAAAAACCCCAAGGTTTACTTCCCAGTGAAGAATTTTAAAAAGCGCTCCTAAAATAACAACGGATGCTCCAAGGCCATAGGCCATATTAAATAGTTTTTTAGATGATTTTGATTGTGCCATAATGCTTAATTTTTAATTGAGAGTTTTTAGTTAAGGTTGATTGAGTTTAGTAAATATGGGGTATTAGCGCGCGTCGCCAAAGTTTTGATTTAAAACTACGTCTGTTCCCATGTAATCTTGAACAGTTCTGAAGCCTATATAACTTCTTGCCGAGTCTGCATATTCGTAATCACGGGTACTTACTTGAAGAAAGTAAGCTACATCTTTCCAAGAACCACCACGCACCACTTTACGCATATTATCATCGTCATTTACATTCGGGTTCATAGTTGAACTGAAATCGTAGGAAGCGGGGTCGTAAGAAGAAGCCACCCATTCTGCCACGTTTCCGGACATATTATAGAGGTTAAAATCGTTTGGTTCGTAACTTTTAGCCTCTACGGTGTACAAGGCTTGGTCTGCAGCATAATCTCCGCGTAATGGCTTAAAGTTTGCCATAAAACAACCGCGGTCGTTTTTTGCATAAGGACCACCCCAAGGATAGGTTGCAGATTCAAGACCGCCACGAGCGGCATATTCCCACTCTGCTTCTCCAGGGAGGCGGAATGAATTTACGAAATTCTTGTTTTTAGATTTTTGATACGCGTTTTTATATAATGTTCTCCAAGCGGTAAATGCCTTCGCTTGTTTCCAGCTTACCCCAACAACTGGATAATCGCCATAAGCTTGATGCCAAAAATAATCGTTGTGCATTGGCTCATTATACGAGTAGTTGAAATCTCTAATCCAAACGGTTGTATCTGGATAAATGTTTATTTCTTCCTTTTTAATAAAATCTTTTCTTCGTTTGCTTTTGTCTCTTGCGGCAGCCTGAATATCCATGTAAGTATATTGGAATTTCAGCTTGCTAACATCTATAGTACGCTGTCCGTTGTACGATTCTTCAATTGGAATATACATGGTATCCATCACTTCTGAATAGTATTCGTCTGGATATTCCGAAGTATCCCAAATAATATCTATTTTATCATTCAGTTTTCTACCGGCGTAGTAATCTTCACCCATCCCAAAATAATTATCGTACATATATTGTTGGTACGGCGTCATTTCTTCGTTTTCCTGATCAACGAATGCAAATTCACCAATTCCGCCATCGCCAGGAGTTGCCCCAACCATGTCTGCCTGAATTGCAAGTCGTAATCGTACGGTAGAATCTCTTACCCAATTTACAAATTGACGGTATTCCGAATTTGTAATTTCGGTTTCATCCATATAGAATGAGCGAACGGTAACCGTTTTTGTTGGGGCATCATTTACCGCAACAAAATCGTCATCACTTTTACCCATAATGAAGGATCCACCAGGTATAAGAGTCATTCCATAAGGTTTTTGAGGATACCATTTTTTACCTTTTACTCCAACCAATTCGCCTCGGTCTCCAGAGTTACAACTGAATAAAAAGGCAACGATCGCAGTTAATGCAATAAACTTCTTCATAGGTATTTTGGTTAAATTTTGAGATTCAAGGGCGTAAACGTATCTATAAAAATCCAAAAAAACAATTTTTTTTTTTGAAAATTCATTGATACCTACCTTTACTTGTTTACTTAAGTTATACTTCATTCTTGTAGCGGGCTTTCAACCACCTTTCAGGAATTTCCTGATTACATGCACCCAAATATTCGCCATAAGTGCAAGGTAATAACGTACGCCTTTTTAATTTATTATTAACATTTGAAAGAAAAGGCAAAACAATCCACCATCTTTCTGTTTTATTACTTTTTTTAAATTCTAAAACTTGGTCTTCAATGGGTACTTTATAGGTGGTAAAAAGACTTTCGTTGTCAAAATCATCATCGGCAACCCTAAAATTATAGCCTTCAATAAAATACCAAAGTATTTGCGCCACAAGCATTGCACCGCTCTTACTTTCAATAGAATTACTTAATTCATAAACGCCAAAAGATTTAACTTTATTGCTTATACCGGCATATCGCGAAATTGCACAAATTTCGCGGCCGTCAAAACCATTTGGGCTATCATTATTTTTATAACTTAATTCTGAACTTTTTATTGCTGTAACATCTAGAGTTACCAAATCTGCATCGCGCATAATAGGCTCTACCGTAGTTAAATCAGCAGTGATTTCGCCCAAGCGGTAAGCATCAAAAAAAAGTTTGTCCATTAATGCAATTTCCTGCGGCGCATTAAAAAACGATTGGTAACCGAGAGCACTATAATTAAAAAGATTATACGGCTGGTCTACTACCATTTTTCCTACATACGATTTGTTCGAAATTGGCAATTCAGCATTTCCGAGGTCAAATCTATTATCTATATTAACCACATTTACCATCGGCCCCAAATTGTCGTAGCTGCGATACTGTGCATAGGCCAAATCTTGGCTTCCACCGAGCACCAATGGCACAATATGTTTTTTTAACAGGGCAGCAATAACTTCCTTTGCTGCAAAACGCGTGTCTTCTACTGTGTTGCCCTTTTCAATATCGCCGAGATCTATTATTTTGTAATTCCAATTGCCAGGATAAAGCGAATACAATGCTTTCCGGTACCGATCAAAACAGAGGTCTTCGCCAATATAATCTACATCGCCACGATTTTCCTTAATTCCAACAATGGCAAACTTTACACCTTTTAAATTGGGCAGCTCCTCCTTTTCGGCATGGGGGTCAATTTGTTTTCCTAAGGTTCCCAAAGGTAGAATTTCGCGATGTGCCAACACCTTTTTTGAAACTGGAGATAAAAATGCTATCATTATTTTTTCTTAGCTGTAGCTTTTTTCTTAGTGGTGGTTTTCTTTTTTGCGGCGGTTTTCTTCTTAGCTGCAGTTTTCTTTTTTGGACTTTTCTTCTCCAACAAAGCTTTTGCTTCTTCTAAAGATATTTTGTCGGCCTCGGTGCCTTTTGGCAATTCCACCTTAGTTTTTCCTTTTATAATATTAAATCTGCCCCATCGCGCTTTTTCAATACGTATTTTTTCTTCCGGCCATTCGTTGATTAACTTATCAATTTCCTTTTGTTTTTTGTCTTCAATAAGTTGTACAATATCTTGATCGGAGAGATTATCAAAATCGTATTTTTTGTTTACGTTAATAAACATGTTGTTCCATTTTATAAACGGACCAAAACGCCCCACCCCTTTTTGAACGGGCAAATCTTCATACATATATATAGGTGCGTCGGCTTTCTTTTTTTCTTCAATTAATTTCTTTGCGAAAGCCATATCCACATCTAGTGGATCCATCCCCTTTGGAAGTGAAATAAAGGTTTTACCAAAACGAACATAAGGTCCAAATCGTCCATTGTTAACCTCAACTTCTTCATTATCGTAAATGCCAAGCGTTTTTGGAAGTTTAAACAGATCCATCACTTCTTCAAAGGTTACCATATGCAATTGCTGATCTGGACGTAAGCTGGCAAACTTTTTCTCCTCATCGTCTGGCGCGCCAATTTGTGCCATGGGCCCGTATTTACCTAAGCGCACTAGAACGGTTCGGCCCGTTTCTGGATCCTCGCCAAGAATACGCTCGCCACTTTCCCGGTCTGCATTTTCCTCCACATGTTCCACTTGCGGGTGAAATTTGTCGTAAAAATCCTTCATCATTTTCGTCCACTCCTCCTTTCCTTCGGCAATGTCGTCAAAATCTTGCTCTACTTTGGCAGTGAAATTATAATCGAGAATATTTTCAAAATGCTCTACCAAAAAGTCGTTTACAATCATCCCAATGTCGGTGGGAACCAATTTTCCTTTATCCGATCCAACGGTCTCGGTCAACGTTTTGTCTTTTACATTTTCCTTTTGAAGGGTAAGCTGCAAATATTTTCGCTCCACACCTTCCACGGTCCCCTTCTCTACATAATTTCTACTTATAATTGTTGAAATAGTAGGTGCATAAGTAGAAGGTCGGCCAATGCCAAGTTCTTCCAATTGTTTTACCAATGAGGCTTCCGTGAATCTGTACGGAGGACGTGTAAATCGTTCTGTAGCGGTAATATAGTTGTTTTGGAGCGAATCGCCATTTTTCATATTTGGCAACATTCCCTCTTGCTCCTCCTCCTCAAAATCGGTTCCTTCCAAATACACTTTTAAAAACCCATCAAATTTTATCATTTCACCATTTGCGGTAAAATTCTCAGAAACTTTTTCTTTGGAAATTACATCAATCTTCACATTGGTACGCTCCAATTGCGCATCGCTCATTTGCGAAGCAAGGGTTCGTTTCCAAATTAAATCGTACAAGCGGGCTTGGTCGTGATCGCCCGTAATAGTGTGCTGGGTCATATCTGTAGGGCGAATGGCCTCGTGAGCTTCTTGCGCGCCCTTGCTTTTCCCTTTGTAATCGCGGGGCTTGCTATATTCTTTCCCGTATGATTTTTCAATTTCCTTTTGAGCCGCATTTTTAGCGTCCTTACTTAGGTTAACGCTATCGGTACGCATATAGGTTATAAGTCCTGCTTCGTAAAGCCGTTGCGCAATGGTCATTGTTTTTCCTACCGAAAAATATAATTTTCGCGCGGCTTCCTGTTGTAAGGTTGAAGTGGTAAACGGTGCCGCCGGACTTTTGCTTGCTGGTTTTTTTGTTAAATCTGAAATTTTATAATCGGCGCCCAAATTCTTCCGAAGAAACTCGCGGGCTTCTTCTTCTGTTTCAAAATTCTTTGGAAGTTTAGCCTTAAACTTACTGCCATCTAGCGTAGTAAACTCCGCATCAATCCTATAAGACCCTACCGGTGAAAAAGCCTCAATTTCGCGCTCGCGCTCCACAATTAATCGCACGGCAACAGATTGCACACGACCTGCAGAAAGACCTCCTTTTACCTTTTTCCAAAGTACGGGCGAAAGTTGGTATCCTACCAAACGGTCCAAAACCCGTCGTGCTTGCTGTGCGTTTACCAAATTATAATCTATTTGACGCGGATTTTCGATAGCCCTTAAAATAGCCGACTTTGTAATTTCGTGAAAAACAATCCGTTTTGTTTTGGCATCATCCAACTTTAACTCCTCTGCCAAATGCCACGCAATTGCCTCACCCTCGCGATCCTCATCACTTGCTAGCCAAACCATATCGGCTTTTTTGGAAAGTGCCTTTAATTCTGCGACCAACTTTTTCTTATCGCTGCTCACTATATATTTAGGTGTGAAATCTCCTTCTACATCTACCCCCAATTCCTTGGACGGAAGGTCTGCAATGTGCCCAAAACTCGAAGAAACTTTAAAATCTTTCCCAAGAAATTTTTCAATGGTTTTTGCTTTTGCAGGGGACTCAACTATCACTAAATTCTTTGCCATATCCTTTATTATTGTGAGTGCAAAAGTATATGAATTTTTTAATACCAAAGGTTTCGGGTGTGAAATTTGAAAACTACCGCCCCGATATTCAATTCAAAAACGCCAATTTTTCTATATTTTTAATAGCACATTCGTGTAATTTTTAAAATTAAAATAATTTTTATTAAAAGCAATCTGCCACTTTGTCACCGCTCGCAATTAATTGTATCTTTGCAAATTCAAGAACTAAGATTTCAAATTTTAGAAGGTAGATTGATTTTTATGAAAAAAGTAATAGACGAAAGCACGCAAGGCAACACGCTAACACTTGAGGCGCGCACAGATAATTCTCAAAAATTATATATTGAAAGCTACGGCTGCGCCATGAATTTTAGTGACAGCGAAATAGTGGCTTCCATACTTTCAGACCAAGGTTACAACACAACAAATATACTTGAGGAAGCCGATTTGGTTTTGGTGAATACGTGCTCCATTCGCGATAAAGCTGAACAAACCATTCGCAAACGTTTAGAAAAATACAACGCTGTAAAGAGAAGGACCAATCCAAAAATGAAAGTTGGCGTTCTGGGTTGTATGGCTGAGCGTTTAAAGGAAAAATTTCTTGAGGAAGAAAAAATAGTAGATTTAGTTGTTGGCCCAGATGCTTACAAAGATATCCCTAATTTGCTGAAAGAAGTGGAGGAAGGTCGCGACGCCGTAAACGTAATTCTTTCAAAAGAAGAAACGTATGGCGATATTTCGCCCGTGCGTTTAGGCGGAAACGGAATTACCGCCTTTGTTAGCATTACCCGCGGTTGCGATAATATGTGCACCTTTTGCGTAGTGCCTTTTACAAGAGGCCGCGAACGCAGTAGAGACCCACAGAGCATTCTGGAAGAGGTGAGAGATTTGGATGAAAAAGGCTATAAAGAAATTACGCTGCTAGGCCAAAATGTAGATAGCTACCTTTGGTATGGTGGCGGACTGAAAAAAGATTTCAAAAATGCTTCGGAAATGCAACAAGCAACTGCGACTGATTTTGCACAATTGCTCGATATGGTTGCGACGGCACATCCAAAAATGCGCATTCGGTTTTCAACCAGCAATCCGCAGGATATGCACGAAGAAGTTTTGCACGTTGTTGCAAAACACAAAAATATCTGCAACCATATTCACCTTCCGGTTCAAAGTGGAAGCACCCGAATTCTAAAAGAAATGAACCGTCAGCATACGCGGGAAGAATATATAAAATTGATAGACAGGATTTGGGAAATTATTCCCGGCTGCGCCATTTCGCAGGATATGATTATTGGTTTTCCAACAGAAACTGAGGAAGATCACGAAGACACAAAAAGCCTTATGGAATATGTAAAATACAGTTTTGGTTATATGTATAAATATTCTGAGCGACCTGGAACAGCTGCTGCCCGCAAACTGGAAGACGATGTGCCGGAAGACACAAAGAGCCGAAGATTGACAGAGATTGTAGATCTTCAACAAAGTCATAGCGCTATTCGCACGGCTTCTTTTTTAGGCAAAACAGTAACCGTTTTAATTGAAAAAGAATCGAAGAAAAACAAAGACGAATGGAGCGGAAGAACCGAGCATAATAATGTTGCGGTTTTTCCGAAGAAAAATTATAAAGCGGGAGATTTTGTAAACGTAAAAATAACCGATTGTACTACGGCAACGCTTATTGGCGAAGCAGTTGGATACTCATAAAACCAATATATATGAAACGCATTCTATTTCTTTTTACAGCAAGTTTATTGTTTTTGGCGTGCTCCAATGACGATAATAACGGTTCAGAAAACCCACAAGAACTAAAAATCAAAAAATTTTCAAAGGTCTCGGTGGATCTCAACGGAAATCCAACAGGAAACAGCACTGTATATTTTTTTGATGAAAACGGCAGATTATCACAAAAAAAAGAGGATGAAGCAAATTCAGATTACACCCGAATTATTAATTATAACTACAATCAACTTGGACGATTAACGGAAAGTGTGATGATTTTTGAAGGAGTTAACGGAAATAGATCCCTTGAGTACACCTATGATTCAGAAAATAAATTAGACTTTATATCCGAATCTTTTGATGGGGGAACTCCCGATATATATTTTCAATTGACACATCAGCCCAATAAAATTTCAATAGAACACAGATCCCCTGGTTTTTATACCACATTAAATTATAACAGTAATATACTTACCTCTATACACAACGAAATTGACATGGGCGGATTTTCAACTGAAAGTTTATACTATGATGCGGTAAATAATATAATGAAAAGACCTAGTATAAGTAACACCGGAATTTACGGCGAACCCGATATTTTATCGGAATACACCTACCAATACGATACTAAAATAAATCCGCTCCATACATCCTTTAATGAAAATCATTTGGATTTATTAGGGCAATATTGGTTCAACTTAAATTATTGGAAACCATTTTTATCACCTAATAATTTTACGGGCGAGGTTTACACAAATTCACAATTCCCAGAGGATAATTATACGCTTTTAAAAATATTTCAATATAACACAGATGGCTACCCAACCAGTGCGGTTGTTAAAAAAGACGGAACTCTAATTGAAGAATTAACCTACGAATATTATTAATCTTAATATCAAAAGTTATGAAACGTATTTTATTTTTATTTGCAACAACATTGTTGTTTTTAGCTTGCTCTAATAACGATGACAACACACCTGAAGAAATTCAGGAATTTAAAATCAAGAAGTTTAGTCAAAATTTCTTTTTTGATCAAAGTACAGACAATTACACCTTAGAAAGACTGTTTGATGAATCTGGACAAACTACGCACGAAAGCACGATTCATTCAGATATGACTTTGTATTGGTTATACAACTACAATAATTCTGGACAAATTAGCGAGAAAAGCTTTATTTACGGGGATGATGTTTTAGGCAGACAAGATGTTTTTGCGTATGATCAAGACAACAACATTGACAAAATCACTTTTCTGAGTGGCACCGGCGATGTTGTGGGAATTCGTGATTATTCTATGGAACCAACAAAACTTACATTTCAGCAATCTTCTATGTATGGCGAAATTTATTACAATGCCGAGGGAAAGATTGTAAAAAACTACGTTAGTACAGATACGGGAATAGCTACCCAAATTATTGAATATAGCGGCGATAACATTCAATCTATCAATGAAACTCTAAATAATGGATTTGAAAAAACTTATGTTTTTGAATATGATGAAGGCATAAACCCACTCTACGAATGTGTTGAAAATAATTATTTTAACGCCACCATTGGCGATCATCTTAGTTTGTTCAACAGACATAATTATTTTTCAAAAAACAATTACACACGTGTTACTGTAAATAGCTCAGTGCCAGATTCAAACTATGTAAAGACCAAAACCACAATTTATAATTCTGAGGGTTATCCTACAAGTGCAGAAATTAAGAAGAACGATGTAATTATTAAAGAGTTAACCTACGAGTATTATTAAAACTAAAATTATGAGATCCCCGCGGTTGCGGGGATAACAATATGGAAAGCATACAAGCAACAAAACAACGATTTGGAATAATAGGCAACGATCCAAAATTAAACCGTGCCGTAGAAAAAGCAATTCAGGTTGCGCCAACAGATATTTCGGTATTGGTTACAGGCGAAAGCGGTGTGGGGAAAGAAAGTATTCCAAAAATAATACATTCGCTTTCCCACAGAAAACACGGTAAATATATTGCCGTTAACTGCGGTGCCATTCCAGAAGGAACCATTGACAGCGAACTTTTCGGTCACGAAAAAGGTGCTTTTACCGGCGCAACCGCTACCCGTAGCGGGTATTTTGAAGTAGCCGATGGGGGTACAATTTTTTTAGATGAAGTTGGCGAATTACCATTGCCAACGCAAGTACGACTACTTCGGGTTTTGGAAAATGGCGAGTTTATGAAAGTTGGTTCTTCCGCAGTGCAAAAAACCGATGTTCGCATCGTGGCCGCCACAAATGTAAAAATGGTGGAAGCTATTGAAAAAGGAAAGTTTCGCGAAGATCTTTATTACAGATTGAGTACCGTAGAAATTAATTTGCCACCTTTACGGGAACGGCAAGAAGACATACATTTGCTCTTCCGAAAATTTGCGGCAGATTTTGCACAGAAATATAAAATGCCAACCATTCGCTTAGACGAACGCGCTACGGCATTACTGCTGCAATATAGATGGAGCGGTAACATACGCCAGTTGCGAAATGTGGCCGAACAAATTTCAGTTTTAGAGCAAAATCGCGAAATTAATTACAATACTTTAAAGCATTATTTGCCAGACATGGGCAGTAATTTGCCGGCAGTTATAAATGCGAAAAAGGCTGAAAGCGATTTCAGCAGCGAACGCGAAATACTTTACAAAGTGCTTTTTGATATGAAACGAGATGTAAATGATCTTAAAAAGCTTACTTTAGAATTAATGAAAACTGGCAATACGGCAAAGGTTAAAGAAGAGCAATCGTCGCTCATTAATAAAATTTATGCCGAAGACAATGATGCCGAAGAGGAACTGGCTTCAATAATTGAAGAGGAAAACAACAATTCACAAAACGACGTAGAAGTTTTTAGCATTCCGGAACACGCATCGGAACAACGAAATGACAAGTACGAATACGCCGAAGATATTGAAGAAGAAGAAAATCTATCGCTTCAGCAAAAAGAATTGGAACTCATTAAAAAATCGCTCGAAAAGTACAACGGAAAACGAAAAGATGCCGCAGACGAGTTGGGTATTAGCGAACGAACGTTATACCGAAAGATTAAACAGTACGATCTATAGCGCCCAGCAATAGCAAAAAATAAATTAATATAAATGCCAAAAATATTTTCAGCTTTAGTAGTAATCTTGCTTACTGTTACGTTACAAGCTTGTGGACCGTATTCGTTTACCGGTGCCGATATTAATTACAGCACCACAAAAACCGTTCAGGTTAATTATTTTCAGAATAACGCTCCCATTGTCGAACCCGGAATTGCACGCGATTTTACGCAAAAACTGCAGGACTTGCTTTTAAACCAAACCAGTTTAGATTTGGTAAACAGCAACGGCGATCTGGTTTACGAAGGAGAAATCACCCAATTTTATATAGCGCCAATTACCGCCACTTCTACCAGCACCGCAGCGCAAAACAGATTAACAATTGCCGTAAACGTACGCTTTTACAATACAAAAGAACCATTAAAAGATTTTGAGCAACCCTTTAGCTTTTATTATGATTACGACGGCCAGACACAATTAACTGGCTCAAAACTAGACGCCGCGGTAGATATTATCTTTGAACGTTTAACGCAAGACATTTTTAATAAATCGCTTGCAAATTGGTAACTATTTAACTGTTCAAATAAAAAGTACGTCTTAAAAACATAAAAGACCCTGATATAATTTGAAAATTGAAAATTACACATATCTCCTAGCCAATCCACAGAAAGTTACTTCTGAGGATTTAAATGCTTTGAGTGTACTGATAAAAAAATACCCATATTTTCAAAGTGCACGGGCTTTACAGCTAAAAGGTTTAAAAAATCAAGATAGCTTTCTATACAACGATGCTTTAAAACTTACTGCCGCCCACACAACCGATCGCGATATTTTGTTTGAATATATTACTTCGGAAAAATTTATTCAAAATGAAATTTCGCAAACCATTTTGCAGCACGATCCTTCGGTAGCCGAAATAAAAGTTGAAGCCGAAAATGTTTCAGAACAAATTAGTCTCGAAATAGACAAACAACTAAAGGCCGAAATGCAAAAGGCCGAAGATATTTTAAACCCCGAACTTTTTCAAAGAAAAGTAACTTCTGTTTCAAAATTAGTTGAAAAGAAAGACGAACAAAACAGCGAAAATGCCGAAGAAACTTTGCATACTAATAAACCATTAGCGTTTACAAAAAACGACACACATTCGTTTGCCGAATGGTTAAAACTTACAAAGGCAAAACCCATTAATCGTGCTGAAAATGATTCCGAAAAGGAAAAAACGTTTACTTCTGAAAACATCACCGATCAAGATGAACGCGAAAGAAAATTTGAATTAATAGATAAATTTATTCAAGAAAAACCTAAAATTATTCCTTCAGAAATAGAAAAAAAGGCACCAAAACAGGAAAATGTTACCTTAGAAAACACCCAACCACAACCTTCTGATTCACTGATGACGGAGACTTTGGCGAAAGTTTATTTGCAACAAAAAAATTATAAAAAAGCAATTCAAGCATATAAAATATTAATTTTGAAAAATCCCGAAAAAAGTGGTTTCTTTGCAGACCAAATTCGGGCAATAGAAAAATTGATTAATACAGAACAATCATGAGTACGTTTACAATATTTTTAGTTTTAATAATGATAGTGGCCTTTTTATTGGTCGTAGTTATAATGGTACAAAACCCAAAAGGCGGAGGACTTTCCTCATCATTTGGCGGTGGCGGTGGTGCACAAATTGGTGGTGTACAAAATACTAGTGATTTTCTAGATAAAAGTACTTGGACCCTCGCTGCTATTATGCTTGCACTTATTTTGGGATCTAACGTTTTTATTATGGGCGGCAATAGTTTACAATCAAAAACTTTTGATGAAAATGCAATCCAAAATACAATTCCAGCAGTACCTACAACTACAGATACGCCAACGGAAAATCCAGAAGGGGCTAACTAATAGTTCTTTAAAATATATGTAAAAATGCCAGCTCAATAAAGCTGGCATTTTTTATTTCTTAATAATAGCTATTTTTAGAATTGAATAGTTTAGCTATTCAATAACCACTTCATCAAGACCTCCATAATCATCCCCCGTTCTATATTCACCTCGTATCCAAAATTTATCTAAATTAGATAGCACCGATTTAATCTGCGCTTCCGTAGCTTCACTTTTATCCTTATAATTTCCATAAAACCAATTTGTATCCGTGCCAATTTTCACCCTATATTGTGTCCAAGTAGTATCTGGAGAATCTTCAACCAAATAAAAAATTTGATTTTCCCCGCTGGCAAGGATAATGTCTGGAGAATCAAATTGTTTGTTCTTTTCTGGTTTTTGATATAGACTGTAATTAAGGGTGCGTCCGTAGTAACTTTCTTTATTTCCTAAAAACTTTTTTGGCGCTGAAAAATACCAAACACCACCTGCTGCATCGTCCTTGGCTTGTATATAACCATCTACAGCCCCACCCTGTGATGTGTAAGTGGGTTGAACCATATCGCCTTGGGCATCACCCATAATAGTCCAATCTTCGGCATTTTCTTTAAAATGCGAAGAAACCATTTCATTTTTGCAACCCCATAGTAAAATCATTACAGTTAGTGCCATTATATAAAATTGAATATGTGTTCTCATAAATTTACTTTAATTTGATTTCGCTATCAAAGTTATAAAATTAAATTACATTCAATTTATTGCTGAAGTATGGAAATAACTATTGCATTAAACTAATTGTATTACTCTAAATGTGTTACTATTATATAAAGCTATAAATAGCACTTTACAAAGTAAAATCTCCTTCCTTTTATAATAGAGATGGTAGCAATATTGAAAGATAAACCTATTAATTTTTCGGCTATTTATTCCGGACTTCTGACAAGCTGACATTTTTGTTTTGTAAACTGTCAGTTTATGGGCAGTGGCACAATTTCTGCCAATTAGCAAACAAAACATTTAAACATAAGTTTAACGAGATTCCCGTCTTCACGGGAATTATAAAATTAAAATTTTAATATGGCATTAAAAATTCAACCATTAGCAGATCGCGTATTGGTTCAGCCTCAAGAGGCAGAAACAAAAACAGCTTCGGGATTGTACATTCCAGATTCGGCAAAAGAAAAACCACAACAAGGTAAAGTAGTAGCCGTGGGAAAAGGAAAAGAAAACCACAAAATGACCGTAAAAGTTGGTGATACTGTTCTTTATGGAAAATATTCCGGAAGCGAATTGAAATTTGACGGTACAGACTACCTAATTATGCGCGAGGACGACATTCTGGCAATAATTTAACAATTATTGCAAAATCCAAATCCCAAAGAAATAAATCCCAATACGAAACTTTTTTTAAAATTGATTTCTGAATTTTATTTGGAATTTGGTGCTTGTAATTTGGAATTTCTTTAAAAGCAAAAATTTAAAATTTATAAATATTAATAACGAGATTTCCGCTTTCGCGGAAATAATAAAATTCAAAAGTTTATGGCAAAAGATATAAAATTTGATGTAGAAGCCCGCGACAGTATTAAGCGTGGTGTTGATGCATTGGCAAACGCAGTAAAAGTAACCTTGGGCCCAAAGGGTCGTAACGTAATTATTAGCAAATCTTTCGGTGCGCCACAAGTAACCAAAGATGGTGTAACCGTTGCAAAAGAAATTGAATTGGAAGATGCGCTGGAAAATATGGGCGCACAAATGGTGAAGGAAGTAGCTTCAAAAACCAACGATCTTGCTGGTGACGGAACAACAACTGCAACCGTTCTTGCTCAGGCAATTGTAAAAGAAGGTTTAAAAAATGTTGCTGCTGGCGCAAATCCGATGGATTTGAAACGCGGTATCGATAAAGCCGTTGAAGCCATTGTTGCAAATCTTGAAAAGCAAACTACGAAAGTTGGCAATTCTTCTGAAATGATAAAGCAAGTAGCTTCAATTTCAGCAAACAACGACGATGTAATTGGCGATTTAATTGCTAAAGCATTCGGAAAAGTTGGAAAAGAAGGCGTTATCACTGTTGAAGAAGCAAAAGGAACCGAAACTTACGTTGATGTTGTGGAAGGTATGCAGTTTGATCGCGGCTACCTTTCTCCGTATTTCGTAACCGACACAGAAAAAATGCAAACTGAATTGGAAAATCCAATGATTTTGCTTTACGATAAGAAAATTTCATCAATGAAAGATTTACTCCCTGTTCTTGAGCCAGTGGCGCAACAAGGAAAATCTCTTTTAATAATTGCTGAAGACGTAGATGGCGAAGCCTTGGCTACTTTAGTAGTAAACAAACTTCGCGGTTCGTTAAAAATTGCAGCTGTTAAAGCACCAGGTTTTGGCGATAGAAGAAAAGCAATGCTTGAAGATATCGCAATTTTAACAGGTGGTACAGTTATTTCGGAGGAGCGCGGTTTCACTTTGGAAAACACTACTATCGAAATGTTGGGCTCTGCGGAAACCGTAACAATTGATAAAGACAATACTACAATTGTAAATGGTGCCGGTGACAAAAAAGATATTAAAGGCCGTGTAAATCAAATAAAATCGCAAATAGAATCTACAACGAGCGATTACGACAAAGAAAAATTACAGGAGCGCTTGGCTAAATTGGCTGGCGGTGTAGCGGTTCTTTATGTAGGTGCTGCTTCCGAAGTAGAAATGAAGGAGAAAAAAGATCGTGTGGACGATGCGCTTCACGCAACCCGAGCAGCTGTTGAGGAAGGCATTGTAGCCGGTGGTGGTGTAGCTTTAGTTCGCGCAATTGAAGTGCTTAAAAAGCTTACTACTGAAACCTTGGACGAAGCAACAGGTATAAATATTGTTAGTAAAGCAATTGAATCTCCACTCCGCACAATTGTTGAAAATGCTGGTGGTGAAGGCTCCGTTGTAATAAACAAGGTTTTGGAAGGCAAGAAAAACTTTGGTTACGATGCTAAAAGCGAATCGTATGTAGATATGCTAAAAGCAGGAATTATAGATCCTAAAAAAGTAACCCGTATAGCACTTGAAAATGCTGCCTCGGTTGCAGGGATGATTCTTACTACCGAATGTGCTCTGGTTGATATTAAAGAAGAGAATGCAGGCGGTGGCGGAATGCCTCCAATGGGTGGCGGAATGCCCGGTATGATGTAGGATATCGTTGAGACAAGGCATGCCTTGTCTCAACCCAGAATAAGGCATGCCTTGTCTCAACCCAGAATAAGGCATGCCTTGTCTCAACCCAGAATAAGGCATGCCTTGTCTCAACCCAGAATAAGGCATGCCTTGTCTGTACTCAGTACTTAATTAAACCTAACAGGTCCCCGAGACTGGAGACCTGTTAGGTTTTTTTATTTCTTAAAACGTAACCTCAACCTCTACTAACTCTCCCTTTCTATCAATGGTTACGGTAGCCGTTTGCCCCTTATCGAATTTGGAAAGGCTTTTCATATAGCTCATCATATCGGTTACGTCGTGCTCGCCCATTTTTACTACCACGTCGCCTTTTTGCAGACCGGCTTTTTGGGCAGGCTTGTCTTGGCTTACGCCATCAATTCGCATGCCTTTGCCGCTGAAAAGATAATCGGGTACTACTCCTAAAGTTACTTTAAAATCCGGTACCACTTCGCTTTCATTTTTAGTTTTTCTAAATGCAAGTTTTGGTTGGCTGTCCAAATCTTTAATAATGCTGAAAATGTAATTTGAAACTAATTTCATTCCTTCAAAATTTACCTTTTCGGTATCGTCGCTCGGTTTGTGGTAATCTTCGTGCTGCCCAGTAAAAAAATGAAGCACCGGAATATCGGCCAAATAAAACGAGGTATGATCGCTGGGGCCAACCCCACTTTCATTTTCGGCAATATTTAAATCGCCAGCATTTGCATTCACTATTTGCTTTAGAACAGGAGAAGTGCCAATGCCATAAACTGCCAAAGTTTTTTCAGAATTTAATCTCCCCACCATATCCATATTAATCATATACGTCACCTTTTTTGTATTGATTGTTGGATTTTTCACAAAATAATTTGAGCCCAACAAACCTTCCTCTTCTCCTGAAAAAGCAATAAAAAGATAATTATTTTTTTTTGGAGAATCCCTTTTTTGAAGCGAATCGGCTAAATGCAGCATCATCGCCACACCACTGGCATTATCGTCAGCTCCATTGTGGATCGCCTCGCCCTCGCGGTACAGCGAACCCTCACCGCCCATTCCTAAATGGTCGTAGTGCGCGCCAATAACAACCGTGTTTTCAGCATTGTTGTCTAAATATGCTATTACGTTTTTACCCGTTTGGGTACTATCGTTATTTTCGGTAGTGAATTCCGCTTCTTGATGTGGGTTTTTGCTTGCCTTATACGTAAATTTTTGATAAAACCTTTCAGTTCCTTTCGGTTGTAATCCCAAAGTTTCAAACCTGTTTGCAATATATTTTGCGGCTTTCATTTCGCCTTCAGATCCTGTTTTTCTTCCGTTTAAACTATCGTTGGCTAAAATGGCAACGTCTTCCTGCATGCTAACTTTTTTTACAGATGTGTTTTGTTTGCACGAAAAAACCAGAAGTGCCAGAAATACTATCAATATTGTTCGCATATCGTTATTTTTGCACAAAAATACATTAAATTGAAACATTTGGTGTAACCCGCGCTTTGCGATGGCATATTAATAGTAACGATTCTTATTTCAATTTCTAATAAAATTAAATACAAATGAAATTCATTTATCTACTCTTTCTCTTTTGCCTGTTAACAGCTTGCAAGAATAGCGACAAAAATACTTCAGAAACCCCGAAATCCACGGCCCAATACGAAGCGGTGCTGGATGAAAAAACGGGAGACACCTTAATTTATTCTGAAGAAAAGCATTTTAAAAATATCCGGCAAGTAACTTTTGGTGGCGATAATGCCGAAGCCTACTGGAGTTTTGATGACAGCAAATTAATTTTTCAAAGTAATTTTAAAAATTGGGGCGTAAACTGCGACCAAATGTTTTTAATGAATGCCGATGAAACTTTTAAAGACAAGCAACCACCTATGATAAGCACCGGAAAAGGCCGAACTACCTGCAGCTATTTTCTGCCAGACGGAAAACATATTGTTTACGGAAGCACCCACTTAAAAGATGAAAACTGTCCGGAAGTACCGGTGAAAAAAGACGGTAAATACGTCTGGCCGGTATATGATAGCTTCGACATTTTTGTAGCAGATTTAGAAGGAAATGTTACCGCTCAACTTACCGATGAACCAGGTTACGACGCCGAAGCAACCGTTTCGCCCAAAGGAGATAAAATTGTTTTCACCTCTATGCGAAGTGGCGATTTGGAGCTTTACACCATGGATATTGATGGAAAAAATGTAAAACAAATAACCAATGAGTTGGGATACGATGGAGGGGCATTTTTCTCTCCAGACGGGTCAAAATTAATTTTCCGAGCATCGCGACCAAAAACTGAAAATGAAATTAAAGAGTACACAGATTTGCTTGCGCAAGGTTTGGTACAACCTACCGAAATGGAATTGTTTATCTGTAATGCCGACGGTAGCGAATTGCGTCAATTAACACATTTAGGAAATGCAAACTGGGCGCCATTTTTCCATCCATCGGGCGAAAAGATTTTGTTCTCCAGTAATTTTGAAGCCGAAAGAGGATTTCCATTTAATTTGTATTTAATTGATATTGATGGTAAAAACTTAGAGCGCGTTACGCACGGCAGAACCTTTGATGCTTTTCCCGTTTTTTCCAATGATGGAAAAAAATTGGCTTTCTCGAGCAATAGAAATAATGGCGGCGGCCGTGACACCAATCTATTTATTGCGGAATGGCAGGATTAAGAGATTGACGATTGTTGATTAACGATTGATGATTGATGATTGGTGATTGACGATTTTGGATTTCATGAATTTCTATTTAACGATTAATTATTACGGTTTGTGAGTTTCATTGAACGCTATAAAATTCCTTTACTTTTTTCGATAGCCGCTATCGTATTCTACATCAGTTTTGGATACCATCTAGAGCGCAGTGATTTTCTAAAATTGATTTCGCTATACGTTACCCTATTTTTTATAGCCTATATTTTTATTGAAAGATTAAAACTTAATTTTTGGTTTTTAGCTTGTTTAGGAATAATTTTTCGATTGGTTTTTATGGCCACAATCCCAAATCTTTCGCAGGATTTTTATCGCTTTCTGTGGGATGGCCGCTTGTTGGCGCAAGGCATAAGCCCGTATCTTTTTACACCAGCCTCCTCGATTGCGCTCGGAGTGACAATAGAACAATCAACCGAATTGATTAACGGGATGGGCTCGCTTAATGCAAGTCATTTCAGTAATTACCCACCAATAAACCAATTCTTATATACAGTTGCAGCGTTAATTTCAGGCAAGAGTATTTTGGGCTCTGTTATTGTTTTTCGAGTAATTATGATTCTAGCAGATATTGGTATACTTTACTTCGGAAAAAGATTGTTAGAGAAAATAAATCTTCCGGTAAAGAACATTTTTTGGTATTTTCTCAATCCATTTATAATTATTGAACTAACAGGAAATCTGCATTTTGAAGGGGTAATGCTTTTCTTTTTTATCTGGGCACTTTATTTACTTTTTAAAGGAAAATGGTTTTGGGCCGCAGTTTTAATAGCGGTTTCAGTTTCGGTTAAGTTGATTCCATTGTTGTTCTTACCTTTGTTTTTTAAGTGGTTTTCAAAAAAAGAGGTTTCAACTGCGCTCAACCTAACATCTCTCCTAAGTTTTTATGCTGTAATAGGTTTAACAATTTCAATAACTTTTCTTCCCTTTCTTTCTTGGGAATTCATTCAAAACTTCTCTACAACCATTTCTCTTTGGTTTCAGAATTTTGAGTTTAATGCGAGTGTGTATTACATAATCCGTTGGATTGGTTTCCAAATTGTGGGTTGGAATATTATTGGAACTGCGGGGAAAATTCTTCCAGTTTTGGTTTTACTATATATTTTGGCGGTTGCTCTATTCAGAAAAAATAAAACACCGCAACAATTAATTACCGCAATGCTTTTTGCAATTTCAGTGTACTTTTTACTGTCAACCACCGTTCATCCTTGGTACATTGCCACGCCGCTTTTGCTTTCGGTTTTTACCAAATATAAATTCCCGATTGTATGGAGTTTTTTGATTGTTTTAAGTTACTCTGCTTATGGAAAAAACGGTTTTGATGAAAAGCTTTGGCTGGTGGCTGTTGAATATATTTTGGTATTTGGTTTTGCTATTTTCGAAATAATTAAAAATGATCTTTTCAATTTAAAAAAGCAGTCAAATATTTTGAAACCCAATTTAAAATGATTATTTTTATACTATTATAAGTATAAATTTAAACTATCATGAAAAAACAGTATAATACGCCTACCACCCTTCATTTTGCCGAAGAGGCGCCAACCCATTTTTATGATGGTAATTTAGCAGTTCCATTGGTAGAAATGACTTCCATTCAAAAAATGCGAATTGTGCGTGGCGGTATTACCAAAGCCTATTTAAAAAAACTAAAGGAAGAAACCGCACTAGATTATGAGGCTTTGGCGCAGGCACTTTCCGTTACGCGAGCTACGCTTATTAATAAAAGGGGCGAACAAAAATTTAATGATCATATTAGTGAAGGAATAATTGCGGTAGCAGAAATTTATTCCTTTGGATATGGAGTCTTTGAAGATAAGGAAAAGTTTAACCGTTGGATGTTCGCTCCCAACCAAGCACTTGCTGGGGCCAAGCCTTTTGATCTTATGGACAATCAATTTGGCCGTGAGGAAATAAGAAATTTAATCGGCCGCATTGCTTATGGCGTTTACTCTTAAAGATGAAAGTTTTTCGAATTGGTAAAACCCAATATGCCCAAGATTTAAACGGAATAGGCTCCAAACTTTTTGGCGGCCGCTGGAACCATGTTGATACGCCATGTATATATACTTCAGAGAGCCGGGCTCTCTCTGTGTTGGAATATGCTGTTAATATAGATTTAGATTATATTCCACGAGCTTTAAGCCTTTGCATTTTCGAAATTGACGAAACACAAATTCATACCCTTCAAATAAAAGATTTACCAGGAAATTGGAGCGAAACTCCAGCACCGAAATCTACTAAAGATTTTGGGACAAAATTGTTAGAGGATAAACACCCAATCATAAAAATTCCTTCCATTATTATTCCGCAGGAATTTAACTATCTTATAAATCCATTGGCCGAAATTAGCTGTTTTAAAATACTGGAGATTAAAGATTTTGTTTTTGACCTAAGGATTAAAACAAATTGAACAGAACAATAAGCAGCATATATTTTACGACAGTGATAATTTAAAAATATTACTTTTTTACCCGTTCTAATCTATAAAAATCCTTTCTTCTATCTTTTAAATTTCGAACCGCACCAAAAGTATGCAATTCACGAAGTAAATCTATATCCACATCGGCCACTAAAATCATTTCAGTATTTGGGGTTGCTTCTGCTTTAATTCCGTTGTTTGGAAAGGAGAAATCACATGGAGTGAACACAGCACTTTGAGCATACTGAATATCCATATTATGTACTTTCGGTAGGTTTCCAACGCTTCCTGCAATAGCAACATAACACTCATTTTCAACGGCCCGAGCCTGTGCACAAAGACGCACTCGGGAATAACCATTTTGAGTATCGGTAAGAAAGGGGATAAAAAGTATATCCATTCCTTCATCAGAAAGCAACCGGGAAAGCTCGGGAAATTCAGAATCGTAGCAAATTAATACGCCAATCTTTCCGCAATCTGTATCGAATGTTTTTAGGGAATTTCCGTTTACCATTCCCCAAACGCGCTCTTCATCCGGGGTTACATGTATTTTTTCGTAACGCTCCACGCTTCCATCGCGACGACAAAGATAACCTACGTTATAAAGTTTGCCACGAACCATTTCGGGCATACTACCCGTGATGATATTTATATTATATGAAATAGATAGCTGTGACAATCTTTCGGTTATTTCTTTAGTGTATTTAGCTAATTCGCGAATGGCATCTGGCTCGCTCATGTGGTTGTATTTTGCCATAAGTGGTGCGTTAAAAAATTCAGGGAACATTGCGAAATCGCAACGATATCCTGCAACGCTATCTATAAAATATTCGGCTTGGTGCATTAATTCTTCCATTCCGGAATAGCTCCGCATTTGCCATTGAATAAGTCCAAGCCGCACTATACTTTTAATAGCAGAAGGCTTTGGTTTTTTTTCGGGTTTTGTATAATAAATATTGTCCCATTCCATTAAAACCGCGAACTCGCCAGAGGCTTTGTCGCCTTCCAAATAACCTTTCAACACACGCACCGGGTGAAAATCGTTCGAAATTTGAAAATTCAGTACAGGATCGTCAATTTGTTTGCGCTTTACTTTTTCGATGTATTGTTTAGGTGAAAGCTTATCTGAGTGTAAGTGATAATTCGGCATTCTACCCCCAAAAACAATGCTTTTTAAATTTAAGTTTTCGCAAAGTTCCTTTCTATAATCGTACAATCTTCTACCCAGACGCAAACCACGAAAATCTGGACGAATAAAAACGTCTATTCCATAAAGCACATCGCCTTCGGGGTCGTGAATTTTAAAAGTTGGATCGTCTGTAATATCTTGATATGTGTGCTTTTCACCCAATTCATCAAAATCTACAATAATGGAAAGGGCACAGCCAGCTATTTCGCCATCGGCCATAATAACCACCTGCCCCTCGGGAAAAATATCTATCAGATTACCAATCTCATTGATCTTCCAATAACTATTTGGCATACCGCCATAGGATTGTATTGTTGCATTCTTTAATGCTTCGTAGTCTTTAAGAGTTAAAAACTTTAGTTCTATATTATCAATCTTCTGTGGATCCATTATTTTGTTTTTTAACTAAGCTTATTGTTTTTTAAATGAAGAATTTTGTGAGTAGTTTTTAAGCAAGTTGCCTTTCTTCCCTAACTTTTGAGAATCAAACGAAAAATCCGCAGCCAATCTCCTAATCATTTGGTAGGGAAATATTAACTGCGGATTGCCGTATTTAATTTTGCTAACTGGATTACATATCTAAAATATAGGCAAAAACCAATGGCGCTACGATAGTTGCATCACTTTCAATTATAAACTTTGGAGTATTAATATCCAGTTTGCCCCAAGTAATTTTTTCGTTAGGTACGGCCCCGGAATAGCTACCAAAACTAGTAGTTGAGTCGCTTATTTGGCAAAAATAACTCCAAAATGGCGTTTCTGGGCGTTCCATATCTTGGTATAACATTGGCACCACACAGATCGGGAAATCGCCAGCTATACCACCGCCAATTTGGAAGAAACCAATTCCGTCTTTTGAGTTTTCGGTATACCAATCTGCCAAAAATGTCATGTATTCAATCCCACTTTTCATGGTTGAAGCCTTCAGTTCACCTTTTAAAACGTAGCTCGCAAAAATATTACCCATTGTACTATCTTCCCATCCTGGGCAGATAATCGGAAGATTTTTCTCGGCAGCGGCATACATCCAAGAATCCTTTAAATCTATTTCGTAATATTCCTCCATAACACCACTTAAAAGTAGCTTGTACATATATTCGTGCGGGAGGTATCGTTCGCCTTTTGCTTCAGCATCTTTCCAGAGTTTAACTATGTGTTTTTGAATTCTTCGAAAAGCTTCTTCTTCCGGTATACAAGTATCGGTTACCCGGTTCATTCCTCTTTCCAATAAATCCCATTCGTCTTGTGGCGTTAAATCGCGGTAATGTGGCACACGTTCATAATGACTATGAGCTACAAGATTCATAATATCTTCTTCGAGATTTGCGCCCGTACAAGAGATTATTTGCACCTTATCTTGGCGAATCATTTCGGCAAAAATCTTCCCTAATTCGGCGGTACTCATTGCACCAGCCAAAGAAACGAGCATTTTTGAACCTTTTGCAAGTTGCGCTTCATAACCCTTCGCAGCATCTACAAGGGCCGCGGCATTAAAGTGAAGGTAATATTTTTCAATAAATTGTGAAATGGATCCTTTGTTAGTACTCATCTTCTTCTGTATTAAATTTTGAATTTCCTTTTTTGCCTGTATCGAGTGGCGCGGAAAGGTTAAAGTTACTTTCGTATTCGTCGCCTTCTTCAGTTCCCGAAAATTTATAGGTCAACATTTTATAATAAAGTTTGGCCGCAACAAAATCGGAAGCTTTTTCTTCCGGGTTCGGACAAAGTTCAACAATATCAAAGCCTACCACGTTTCTATCTTCAAATACTTGTTTTAAAAAATCGAGCGTTTCATACCAAAATAGCCCACCCGGTTCGGGTGTTCCGGTTGAAGGAAGAATTGAAGGGTCCAAAGCGTCAAGATCAAAAGTGATAAATACATTTTCACCTAAAGCTTCAATAACTTTATCCATCCAGTATTCATCCTTAGCCATATCATGAGCGAAGAAAACTTTTTCTTCGTCCATTACACGGGTTTCGGCAACATCCATACTTCTAATACCTACCTGCACCAAATTTGTTGTTTGGCTAGCTTCATACACTGCACAGGCGTGATTGCAAGTGCTTCCGTGAAAATCCTTTCGCAAATCTGCATGTGCATCAATGTGCAGGACAGTAAGATTATCGAAACATTCGTTAAATGCGCGAATAGTTCCTATGGAAATGCTGTGCTCACCACCAAAAATAGTTACAAACTTATTTCGTTTAATATAATCTTTCGTGGTTTTATGCACCTCCGAAACTACAGCTTCGGGCGATGAATTTTCTGTAATGGCATCGGCAAGGTAAACCCCTTGTTTATAAACCTCTGTTTGGGTTTCAATATCATAAAGCTCCATATTTTCCGAAGCATCCAAAAATGCTTCTGGACCTTTGTCGGCCCCTTTTTGCCAAGTGCTGGTTCCATCGTACGGAACTGGGATCAATACAATTTTTGATGTTTCTAGGGCCGCATATTTTTGCGGGATTCCTGCATACGTCTTAGTGCTCATAACCTAAAATGTTTAGCAATTGCTCGCTTGTTTGTTGTTCAGAAAAAAGTTCGGTTGTTATAGTGTTGTTTTTATCTCTATCTATTAAAATATGTTTTGGCTGTGGAATTAAACAGTGCTGTAAGCCCCCGAAACCTCCAATGGTTTCCTGGTATGCCCCAGTGTTAAAAAAGCCAATATACAAAGGTTTTTCCTTTTTAAACTTTGGCAGGTAAATAGCCGCCATGTTTTGTTCGCTGTTATAGTAATCATCACTATCGCAAGTTAACCCTCCCAGCAATACTCTTTCATACTCGTCGTTCCAACGGTTTATGGGCAGCATAATAAATTTTTTACTGATTGCCCAAGTGTCTGGCAAAGTTGTAATAAATGAAGAGTTTATCATATTCCACTTTTCTCTGTCGTTTTGTTGTTTTTGATAGAGAATTTCATAAATAGCGCCACCGCTTTCCCCAACGGTAAAACTACCAAATTCAGTAAAAATATGCGGTACAGGTACATCTGCTTCTTCGCAGGTAATATTAATTTGGTTGAGTATTTCATCTACCATATATTGATAATCGTACTCAAAATGCAGCGAGTTTTTTATAGGAAAACCACCACCGATATTCAAACTATCCAACGATGGACAGATTTTTTTAAGTCGAACATACACTTTTAAGCACTTTACCAATTCGTTCCAATAATAAGCCGTGTCGCGAATACCCGTATTGATAAAGAAATGAAGCATTTTTAAATCTACGTGCTCGTTATTTTTAATTTGCTCTTCGTAAAAAGGAATAATGTTTTTATACCCAATCCCTAATCGGGAAGTATAAAATTCAAATTTAGGTTCTTCCTCCGAAGCAATGCGAATACCTACGCTAAAGTGTTTATCAATACTGTCAGTAAGCAATTCAATCTCCTCGTAATTATCAATAATAGGAATACAGTTTTCGTGACCATCATTAATCAGTCGTGCAATATTAGCTATATACTGCTCGCGCTTAAAGCCATTGCAGATAACATAAGTTTTATCTGTAATCTTCCCGGTTTTCTTTAATCGTTCTACAATATCAATATCAAAAGCCGAAGAAGTTTCTATATGAATATCATTTTTTAGGGCTTCGTTTAAAACGTGCTTAAAATGCGAACTTTTTGTACAGTAGCAGTAGTTATAACTGCCTTTGTAATTGTTTTTTTCAATAGCATTTGCAAACCAATTTTTGGCTAAATTTATGTTTTCCGAAATCTTTGGAAGATAGGTAAACTTTAAGGGCGCCCCATAACGCTCTACCAGCGCCATTAAATCTACATCGTGGAATTCAAGGCCATTGTCGCCCAATTTAAACTCTTCCTGTGGAAAATAATACGTTTGGTCTATTAAATCTATATACTTAGTATTCATTATTTAGTTTTGGTTCTATTGTGTAAATTAAAAAAATCTCCTTACGTATGCTCCAAAAAACTGAAGGTATAACATAATATTAACGTGAAGTTTTATATGTGAATAGGCAAAGTGTGTAAAGTATGTTCTTTACCTTTAACAGGATGGCAAGTAGCAATTAAAAGTGCTAAGGTGTTGTTCATTTATAAATTTGTTTCTGAAATTATTCAAAAACCAACTATTTTAAAGATACTATCTGCTAAATATTTACAGTACAAATGTGCCAAAAAAAGTTTAATAATTTACAAAACCTGAAAAATTTTCACTTTAGCTTATAACATGCTAAACATGTTGAGTTCCTTTTCAGTAAGCGTTCTCCATCGGCCGCGCGGTAAATCTTTTTTTGTTAATGGGCCAAGCGTTACACAATCTACACGAACTACATCGTAGCCCAGATGATCAAAGATCGTTCGGATAACACTGTTTCCAGTATGTCTGATTTTTAAACCTATTTCACTTTTTGGCGAATTGTCAACATAACTTATTTGGTCCACAGCTATTTCTTTACCCCCAATGGTAAGACCGTCCTTAATTTTTTGCAGATGTTCGGCTTTCAAATTTTTATCCAATTCAATATGAAAAAGTCTTGGAATTCCTTTTTTCAAGAATTTTTGTACAAACTCATCGTCGTTTGTAAAGAGCAATAATCCAGTGGCATTTCTTCCCAATCTACCAAAAGGTTTAATTTTAGCGGTAGTTGCATTGGCAACCAAATCCATCACTGTCATTCCTTTGGAGTTACTGTCTGTTGTGGCAAAGCCTTTGGGTTTGTTCAATAAAACAAAAGTATTTGGCTCCGGATTCAAGCGGCGACCGTCAAAACGAACGTCGTCTGATAACTGAACCTTATATCCCATTTCATTTATAATTTTTCCGTTTACGGTAACCAAGCCCGTGGCTATAAATGTATCGGCTTCTCGACGCGAGCAAACCCCACTATTGGCTATGTATTTATTTAAACGAATTCCATCTTCAGGATTGCTCTTTTTTATTTCTTTTACCGGTCTTTCTCTTCGGCCTATTTCTTTTCCAGATTTATCGAACCTCAACTTTGGTTTTGCCGAAGGATCTGCTTGTCTAGCCGTTTTTCTAGGTGAAGAATCTGATTTTAATGGAGCATTTCCTCTTGCACTACTTCTATTACGCTGGTTATTTCCACCTCGCCCCGAAGCTTTTCCACTACTTTTATTATCTTGTCTGCTCATAATTAATTTTTTGCAAAGGTAATGAAATAATGTAGGCATTTGCAGTTTATAAAATGTTGTACACTTTCGACAATTGCAACGGCTAACTGTTTCATTTTTATGAAACTATTTCGGATAGAATCTTTAAATAATCTGCTCGGTTTTTTAGAAAATCCATTTCAGAAATATCAATAATTTTTATGTTTTCGGAATGTTGGTTTTTAATGAATTCCAAATACCCTGCATTTAACTTTTGAAGATATTCTGCCGCAATACTTTGCTCGTATTTTCTACCGCGCTTTTTTATGTTTGCAAGCAATCGCTCGGTATTTTGATATAAATAAATATACATATCTGGCTTTGGCACATCTTTGTGCATTACTTGAAAAAGTTTTTTATACAAGGCATATTCTTCTTCAGGCAACGTTATACTCGCAAAAATCAGGCTTTTGTTTACATCGTAATCGGCAATTATCGATTCTTTAAATAAATCGAATTGCGTTATATCATCAACCAGTTGCTGGTAGCGATCGGCGAGAAAGGACATTTCTAAAGGAAAGGCATAACGCGCAGCATCTTCATAAAATTTAGGAAGAAACGGGTTGTCTTTAAACCGCTCCAATATTAATTTCGCATTAAAATCGTTTGCTATTTTACTTGCCAAACTTGTTTTCCCTGCCCCAATATTACCTTCTATGGCAATATAATTGTATTGCGAAATATTAAACTCGCGCATTGGATTGCTCAACCATTTTGACTGTTTTTGAAGCTCGCTCGTATCTGTTGTATCTTCCAGAATTTCAACAATAGTTTTATTCAAAATTGGGTGCTCCAAATGCAAATTTAAATCTGCCAAGGGCTGTAATACAAAGTTCCGTTTTGTCATTTCAGGATGCGGCACGGTAAGCTTATCTGTTGCAATTATTAAATTGTCAATAAAAACAATGTCTATATCTATGGGGCGAGCGGTGTAGCTTTTTGAAGTGTTTCGCTTTCGGCCCAATTTTTTTTCAATTTCAAGAATTGATTTTAAAATCTGGATAGGTTTTAAATCTATTTGCATCCACACCGCACAGTTTAAAAATGGGTCGCCGTCAAAACCCATTGCGGGCGTTTCGTATATTGAAGAAATCTTTACGATACTTCCCAATTCTTCAAACAATAAATTAACCGCGTTTTGAAGATTCTCAAAACGATTGCCCATGTTGCTGCCAAGGGAAAGATAAACGTTTAGCAAAGGTTTAATTGGTTCCAAATTTTAACATTTAAGACGAAATTAAGGAAAAGAAAAAGACTACCAAGTAAATTTGCGTCCAGATATAAATTTTGCGTGACAGCGGCTTTTTAAGAAGTTGTTTTAAAAGCAATTATCAAAAATAAATTTTCAAAATCTTTTATGAAGAAAGCGTTTAAAATCATAGGAATTATACTCGGTATTTTACTGTTATTGTTAGTTGCGGCACCATTTATTTTTAAAGGCAGTCTTGAAAAAATGTTGAAGCGTACTATTAATGAAAACCTCAACGCTACAGTATCGTGGAGTGATTTAGATTTGAGTCTTTTTAGCAGTTTTCCCGATGCTTCGTTGCAAGTAAATAATTTCAGCATTATTAATAACGCACCATTTAAAGGCGATACCTTGGCGAGTGGCAAATCGCTTTCCCTGAATATGGGCATTATGCAACTCTTTAAAAACAGCACTGAAACCATTAAAGTGGACGCCCTATTTCTTGATGAAGCTTTTGTAAACATTAAAATTGATTCACTCGGAAATACCAATTACGATATCGCCATTAAAAAAGATGCACCGGCAACTACGCGCGAAGAAGAAACAAATGGTGGATTTACATTCGATTTAAAAAAATACGAAATAAAAAACTCACGTGTTCATTATGCCGATGTGGGGAACAAAACTTTTTTAACTCTCACCAACGTACAACACACGGGCCGCGGCGATCTTTCGCAGGAAATTAGCAATCTAGATACCCAGACTGAAGCTTTTGCCTCGTTCCGGATGGACAATACCGAATATTTAACTAAAAACCGACTTTCACTCGACGCCATCTTTAAAATAGATTTAAAAAACCTGAAATACACTTTTCTTGAAAACGAAGCCAAAATCAATGAGCTGCCATTAACTTTTAACGGTTTTGTAAAAGTGAACGAGGCTAACAACCAAATAGATCTCACTTTTAAAACGCCGTCTTCCGACTTTAAAAATTTCCTGGCCGTTATTCCAGAAACGTATGTGAAGCAAATAAGCAATGTAAAAACTACAGGGAATTTCACCGTAAATGGTATGTTAAAAGGAATTGTTGATAGCACACACATCCCGACAATGGATATAAAAATAGCGAGCAACAACGCTTCCTTTAAATATCCAGAGCTGCCAAAAACTGTTGAAAACATAACCATAGACGTACAATTAAAAAACGAAACTGGATTACTAAAAGATACTTTTTTAGATATTTCAACCTTCAACTTTATGATAGATGGCGAACCTTTTAGACTGAAGGGAAGTATAAAAAATATGGTCGAAAATCCACTAGTTAATTTAGAAATGCAGGGCACACTTAATTTAGCGAATATTGAAAAGGTCCTGCCTGTTGAAATGGAACAAAAACTCAGCGGCATTTTTAAAGCAGATATTATCGCGAATTTTGATATGGAATCGGTTGAAAAGGAGCATTATGATAAGATAGATGCCCGCGGAACCGCGAGCCTGAATAATTTTAAATACGATGCAGGTTTTAAAAACAACTTAAATGTGGCCAACGCAAATTTGTCGCTACAACCAGGTGTTTTTACATTAAAAGAATTAAACGCATCAACCGGCCAAACTGACATTAAAGCTTCGGGAAATATTAAAAACCTCATTCCATTTTTAATGAGCAAACAAGATTTAAAAGGTCAGTTTAACGTGCAATCAAACATTTTTAATGTGAATGATTTTATGGCTTCAGATTCCTCTTCATCTAAAAATAATTTGGAAGAAAGCGGCGATAATTCTCAAAAAACTGCAAGGTCGGACGGTGTAAAAATTCCAGATTTTTTGAATGCTTCAATAAATTTTAAGGCCAATAACTTAATTTATGACAACTTGGAATTAAAAGATGCAAAAGGCACTGCCACAATTGCAAATGAAGCCATAACCATCGGCAATTTTACCTCAAATATTTTTGGTGGAAACATTGCGCTTTCAGGAAATGTTTCTACCAAAAGTGAAACTCCATCTTTCGCAATGGTTTTGGATTTAAGCAAAATTGACATTGAACAATCTTTCGAAAAGTTGGAAATGTTTAAGTATTTAGTGCCAATTGCAAAAGCATTGCAAGGCAGTTTAAACACAAAATTTGAATTAAACGGCCAACTTACAAACGATCTTTCACCAAAATTAACTACACTGGCGGGGACTGCTCTGGCCCAAATCATCACTGCCGAAGTAGATCCGCAACAAACACCCTTACTTTCAGCCCTAGGCAAAAAAGTTTCATTTTTAAATTTAGACAGGTTGAGCTTAAGGGACGTGAGCACAAATTTCACCTTCAATAATGGTAAAATAGAAGTAAAACCATTTGATTTTGATATTAAAGGAATTAACGTTGCGGTGGCCGGAACCCATGGGCTGGACAAATCTATAGATTACAACCTAACGATGGATGTACCCGCAAAATATTTGGGAAGTGATGTTACAAAACTGCTTCAAAATTTGAATCCGCAGGAAGCCGATGCCATGAGCGTTGCGCTACCCATTGGTTTAAAAGGAACCTTTACAAATCCGCAAGTTTCACTTGATCCTGAAAACGCAATAAATACACTAACCAAGCAAATTTTAGCAAAGCAAAAAGACAAATTGATAGATAAGGGAACTGGACTATTAGAAGAAGTATTTTCTGGCGGAACGAAGACTGATTCTACAAAAAACAATACGAACACTAACAATCAGCAACAAACTACCCAGCAGCAAAACACACAAATAATTAAAGATGTACTGGGCGGAATTTTGGGCGGAAGAAAAAAGAGAGCAGATTCTACCAAAGCATCCCAAACCCCTAAAGTTGGGAATTAGAATTTAGTTTACTGTAATACGCACCACCGCACCTTCATTACCGCGAACGTTAAATACCGTATTGTCTTCAAAAAGTAAGTATTGTCCTTTTATTCCTTTAAGAGTGCCTTCGAAAAAAGGATTTTTTTCGAGGTTTAATGATTTTGGCTTTTCGGGATAGGTTAAAACCGGAAATTCAAGATTTGTTTCGGTATTGTTTTCCAAATAATATTCGGCAGCTTCCACGGGAATGTACTGCTTTAACTTGTTGCGCCACGCAACTAGATCTTCGTCCTTTATATCGTTTTTTAACATAGCCCGCCAGTTGGTTTTATCGCTAACAAAACTTTTAAGGGCAACCTCTGTAATTCCGGCGAGGTATCTATTGGGCACTTCTACTATTTCAATTGCTTCGTGCGCTCCTTGATCAATCCAACGTGTGGGGATTTGCGATCTGCGCGTTACCCCAACTTTTACACTACTACTATTGGCAAGATACACAACGTGGGGTTGTAATTGTACCTTTTCTTCGTATGCCAAATCGCGCTCTTCGATGCCCAAATGCGCCTTGCTTTTTTCGGGACTAATAATCCAATCTGCCGCTTGTGGAATTTTAAAAAAGCAATCGTAACAAAACCCTTGGCGATAGATTTTCTTTTGAAGGCCACAATTTAAACATTGATAATTCAGAAAATTAATAGTTACCAACTTATTCAATAATTGGTTTACATTTAAAAAATCATTGTTAAAAACGAGGTAGTATTGAATGGGAGATCCATTTTCAGTTTGCATTTTTGTAAGTAGGCCTTCGTAATTCATTTATTTAAAAAAAGTTAAGTCGAAATCATTTCCAAAGAAATCTTGTAAAATATCACTTCAAAAAAAGAGGAAATCGTAATTATAAAATGGTTATTTTTATAGCATAAAGATAGCAGAAAAATATGCCAATCCCCATTGTTAATTCTATTGCTTCGTGGTTTCTAAAAAAAAGATTTCATCAAATAGACCTTTTTTTGAAGTATCCTATTGAAGTGCAGGAAGAACTACTATTTAATTTATTGCAAAAAGCAAAATATACCGAAATTGGCAAAGCATACGATTTTGGATCTATAAAAACCTATCGCGAATTTTCGGCGCGAGTCCCTATTACTACGTACGAAGACTTCGAACCACAAATAGAACGTGCGCGCAAAGGAGAATCTAATATATTCTGGCCCACACCCATTAAGTGGTTTGCGAAATCTAGCGGCACTACAAATGCCAAAAGTAAATTTATACCCGTTACCAACGATTCTTTAGAAAACTGTCATTATGCCGCCAGCAAAGACCTGCTGTGTATGTATTTAAACAATAATCCCGATGCCAATTTGTTTTTGGGCAAAAGTTTAAGGCTTGGTGGAAGCAAACAATTGTACGAGGAAAATGGCACCGTGTTTGGCGATCTTTCAGCAATTTTAATAGATAATATGCCGTTTTGGGCCGAATACAGCAGTACACCTAGCAACGAAGTTTCGCTCATGGGCGACTGGGAAACAAAAATGCAAGCCATTGTAAATGAAACTATAAAAGAAAATGTAACCAGTCTTGCCGGAGTGCCTTCGTGGATGCTAGTTTTATTAAACCAAGTTATTGAAACTACCGGAAGAAATAATCTTTTTGAAGTTTGGCCCAATTTGGAAGTTTATTTTCACGGCGGAGTAAATTTTGACCCCTATATAGAGCAGTACAATAACTTACTGCCAAAAAGCGATTTTCGATATTACGAAATTTACAATGCCTCCGAAGGATTCTTTGCTATACAAGATCGCAACGAGAATAAGGAATTGCTATTAATGCTGGACTATGGAATATTTTATGAATTTATACCAATGGATGGTTACGGAAGCTCCGATGAAACGGTAATCCCTTTGAGTGCGGTGGAACAGGGTAAAAATTATGCCATTGTTATTACTACTAATGCAGGTCTTTGGCGATATAAAATTGGTGATACCGTTCGCTTTACCTCTACAAATCCCTACCGAATAAGAGTTACCGGAAGAACAAAACACCATATAAATGTATTTGGTGAAGAATTAATTATTGAAAACGCCGAAACTGCCCTCCGCAAAGTTTCGCATCTAACCAATGCCGAAATTGTAGATTATACAGCAGCGCCCATTTTTATGAATGGTAGAGACAAAGGGGCTCACGAATGGATTATTGAATTTAAAAATCCTCCGCAAGACTTAAATACTTTTACGGAACTTTTAGATTCTGCGCTTCAAGATTTAAATAGCGATTATGAAGCAAAACGCTTTAACAATACAACCTTAAATGCGCCAAAAGTGCATCATGCTAGAGAAAATCTTTTCTATGATTGGCTAAAGCATAAAAACAAATTAGGTGGGCAACACAAGGTGCCGAGACTTTCAAATACACGCGATCTACTGGAAGAACTTTTACAATTAAATAACATAACCTAATCCACCTGCCTTTCTATAAAGAATTTCAATCAAATTTAAATAGTTGATTTAATGCGTTTTACCGAAATTTTATCGGTTTAAATGTAGTTCATCGATTATCCTCGACGTTCGGCTAAAAATTTTTTTTACGTCGCGCTTTGCCCGTATTTTTGTGTCAATCAAATAAATTGGTTTAAAATGAAAAATAATTTTTGCATAGTTATCCTTTTAATTTTTAGTGTGGCGCTTTCATCTTGCGCGACCACAACCGCAGTTAATAACGAAGGTGAAGTAGCTGGATACAATCTGAAATGTAAAAAGGAACAAATGCAAAATAAGATTCTACATATTAAGAATAATTCGATTATTGCATCTCCATAGAAGACTAACTAACCCGCATAAAAAAAACCTCGAGAATAATACTCTCGAGGTTTTTACTTTTTAGGAAGGTATAACTTAAGAAACCGCTTTCAACTTTTTAAGGGATGATTTATTAAGTTTTTCTTCGGCATATTGTTTGGTGACGCGAACGGTTTTTTCGTCTGTGCCAGGCATTTCATACATAGCATCGGTTAAAACGGCTTCGCACAACGATCGAAGTCCACGTGCGCCAAGTTTATAATTTATAGCTTGCTCTACTACAAAATCTAGCGCTTCATCAGTTATCACAAAATCTATCCCGTCCATTTCAAACAGTTTTTTGTACTGCTTAATAATTGCGTTTTTAGGCTCTGTAAGTATAGCTCGAAGCGTTTCCTTGTCTAGCGGATTCATATAGGTTAATACCGGAAGACGACCGATTATTTCAGGAATTAGACCAAAATCCTTTAAATCTTTCGGGATAATATAGCGAAGCATGTTTTCGCGCTCCACTTGATTTTCATTTAAAGATGCTGTAAATCCAACGGCTTGCATATTCAATCGTTTTGAAATATGCCGCTCAATACCATCAAAAGCACCCCCAGCAATAAAGAGAATGTTTTCGGTATTTACTTCAATAAATTTTTGATCGGGATGTTTTCTACCCCCTTTTGGCGGTACGTTTACCGTAGTTCCCTCCAAAAGTTTTAAAAGGGCTTGCTGTACACCTTCACCACTAACATCTCGTGTGATAGATGGGTTGTCGCTTTTACGGGCTATTTTATCTATTTCGTCAATAAATACAATTCCGTTTTCTGCCTTTTCAAGGTTATAATCTGCAGCTTGCAACAAGCGTGTTAAAATACTTTCAACGTCTTCGCCTACATATCCAGCTTCGGTTAAAACAGTGGCATCTACAATGGCTAAAGGTACGTTTAGCATTTTTGCAATTGTTTTTGCAATTAATGTTTTTCCCGTTCCTGTTTGCCCTACAATAATTATATTACTTTTTTGTATTTCAATATCGTCATCGCTTTTTGGCTGAAGCAATCGTTTGTAGTGATTGTAAACCGCCACGGACATTACTTTTTTGGTAAATTCTTGTCCAATAACGTATTCGTCCAAAAAGGCTTTTATCAATTTTGGTTTCTTCAGCATTAAATCTTTGGACAGTTCCGTATTGCCTGAGTGCAAGGCTTCTTCTACCACAATGCCGTGGGCTTGCTCAATGCATCGATCGCATATATGAGCGTCCAATCCTGCAATGAGCAAATTGGTTTCAGCCTTTTTACGACCGCAGAAGGAACATTCTAAATCTTCTTTCGACATATTATTTTTTTTCAAAAAATCTGTTTTTTTTAGCTTCGGGTCAATATTTCATCAATCATTCCGTACTCCAAAGCTTTATCGGCTTTCATCCAATAATCGCGGTCGCTATCGTCATAAACCTTTTCATAGGTTTGACCGGAATGCTTGGCAATTATTTTATAAAGCTCTTCTTTTAAGGTAATTATTTCGCGGGCCGTAATTTCAATATCGCTCGCTTGGCCCTGTGCTCCACCCAAAGGTTGATGAATCATAACGCGTGAGTGCGTTAAGCCACTGCGTTTTCCTTTTTCGCCAGCACATAATAGTACTGCGGCCATGGAGGCTGCCATACCAGTACAAATAGTTGCAACGTCCGGTTTTATAAATTGCATTGTATCGTAAATTCCTAAACCTGCATAAACACTACCACCTGGCGAATTAATATAAATTTGTATATCGCGTGATGCGTCGGTACTGGCCAAGAACAGTAATTGCGCCTGCACTATGTTTGCAACTTGATCGTTAATTCCGGTGCCGAGAAAAATTATGCGGTCCATCATTAAACGCGAAAAAACGTCCATCGCTACTGCGTTCATTTGGCGTTCCTCAATAATATTTGGTGTCAAGTTTGTGGGATACATACTACTGATAATTTTATCGTAGTACATATTGTTTATTCCTTGATCTTTTATGGCGAAGTTTCTAAATTCGTTACTGTAGTTCATAAATGTATTTAAATTTCAATTTAATAGTTTTTGAAAATTCGTTACGAAAATTCACTTGTGGTTCTACTATTTAAGCAGAATTAAAAAGGCGTTAAATTATAATAATTCAACGCCTAAAGATAACTATTTCTTTGCTGAATTATGCGTAGGCTTCTTTAATGAATTTATCGTACGCAATCTCTTTAGTCTTCAACTTTGCGTTTTCCTTAAAGTAGTTAAGCAATTTGGCCGAGTTAAGTTGTTCGCTTAAACGCTCTACTTCTTCCTTATTAGAAAGAATACGGGCGGTGATAGACTCTAATTCCTCTTCTGTTGGGTTTGTTTGCCCAAACTGCGCCATTTGTGCTTTTATCATATTTTTTGAATGGTCTTTTAACTCATCAAAAGTAACTTGCAAATTATTTTCAGTACGAAGTTTGCCTTCAATTAACTGATAGCGAAGCCCTTTTTCACTTCTTTCAAATTCGGCTTTTGCCTCTTCTTCGGAAAGTCTCTTTTCGCCGGTCATTGCAATCCAACGTTGTAGAAACTCTTTTGGAAGATCAAATTTTGTATTTTCAATTAACGAATCAACTACATCATTCAACAATTTTTGGTCGCTTTGTTGTGCAAATTGTCCTTCGGCATCCTCCTTAATTTTAGCCTTTAATTCGGCTTCGGAAGTAACAACGCCTTCACCAAATAATTTATCGAAAAGTTCTTGGTTCAATTCGGCCATTTCGCGCTTATTTACCTCTTCTATTTTTAGAGAAACTTCAATATCCAACCCGTGGGCCTCATCGTGCGCAACACCCAAAAATTTCTGATTGTCGTGATCATCGGCAAACATTCCTTTTGTTTTCAAGGTTACCGTGTCGCCAACCTTGGCGCCAAGTAGGCTTTCCAATTGTTTTTTACCAGCGATATCTTCAGTGGTAATGGTTGTTTTCTTTTCAATTTCCTTTTCTTCGGAAGTAAAAGTCCCGGTGATTTCATCGCCTTTTTCAACTTCGTTTTTTGAAATTAATTTACCGTACTGCTTGCGGATTGTCTTTACTTGATTGTTTAGCAATTCGTCGTCTGCTACAATTTTATAGTGAACAATTTCCTTATTGTTTACATCTACGGTGAATTCGGGTGCAAGGCCCAATTCAAATTCAAAGGAATAGTTATCTGCATTCCAATCAATTTCTGCTTCGTTCTTTGGAAGTGGATTTCCGAGAACGTCTAATTTTTCTTCGTTAAGATATTTGTGAAGCGCATCTTGAAGTAATTTGTTTACTTCTTCTACCAAAACCGCCTTTCCGTATTGTTTTTTCACCATTCCCATTGGGATGTGGCCTTTTCTAAAACCAGGGATATTCGCGGTTTTTCTGTAATTATTGAGTACTTTTTCTACGTTGGCAGAATAGTCTTCCTTTGCAACTTCAACTGTAAGAACAGCATTTAGTTTATCAATGTCTTTTTTTGTAATGTTCATTTTTCTCCTGAATTTCGGGATGCAAAAGTACGGCTTTTTGCACAACCCAACAAACATTTATAAACTGTTGTTCTACAAATTGCTAGTCCTCCTTTATGAGCGAAAACAACACAGCTTGAAAAAGTGAAAGCAACAGGCTAAAAAGTAGTGCCCACCAAATAGATGCAACTGCAAAACTATCTATAAAATAAGCCGCCATTAGAATAATAACCGCATTTATAATAAGCAAAAACAGTCCGAAAGTTACAATTGTTATTGGCAGCGTTAATACTACTAAAATTGGTTTAACCAGCAATCGCAATAAAGCTATAACAATAGCAACGATTATTGCCGATCCGTAGCCAGCTACCGCAACACCCGGAAGAATTTTTGCCAGAACAACAACTGCTAGCGCGGTAAGAAGTAATTTAATGATGAGTTTCATTTTTGAAGAAATTAAATTAGTTTACGTAAATATACTAAAAAACCGCCCTCAGGCGAGAGCGGTTTACAAACTAACTAAATTTAAAAAATACTAATTATTCGTAGCGGTTATGGTGCCGTAATCACCAATGTGTACTGTTGGGATTGTTGCATCGTACGTATTGTTAATTGCTCTAATAATAAGGTTGGCTGTGTAGGCATAACCTCTAGGCGTTGGGTGAACTCCATCTAAAGAGAACGCGCCACCTGTTACAAATTGTGATGTAAGAACTCCACCATCATAAGCAATTCCGCCATTGGCAAGACTAGCCAATGCCGATTTGGCATCTACAAAAGCCAAGCCTTTTGCCCCAGCCAACGCTTGGATAGTTGCGTTATATGCTGTACTTGCCGCAGTAATGCGAGCCTGTTCTGAAACGGCCAAAACATATTGGTCGCTTAACGGAATGGAAACCCCAATTACTCCTTGTGGATTGTTTGGATCTGGCGTAGTCCCTAATATTGAAGAAGCGGTTAGCACGATTAGGTCGTCAGATTTAACTTGACGTAATTGCCCTAATAAAATAGCCAATTCCTGCGGTAAACTAAAGGGAGCTCCTTGTAAAATAACCGTTAGATCTGTAAGATCATCATCGGTCATAATTGGGAAGTTTTGACCTGCAGAAAAGTTTATCATTCGCATGGCAGCTTCTTCGGGCGTTATTACGCCCATAGCTGCTAAGCCAGGCAAAATCTGCGTATTATAACCGGCAAACTGCGCGTTTAGTGCACCGGCAGTAGCTGCATCTAAAGGAATTGCGTTTGTAGGCACAGTTGTAAAGTATGGAATAGATGTAACCTCAGGAATATTCACCAAAACACCTTTAGCGCCATTTGCGGTTAAGGCATCAACTTGTTGGCTGTAAACAGATGCAAACACATTAGGATCTGTAATATCGTTACCTCCGTAGGTAGCTGGATCAAAATTACCTGTTTGATCAACCCCAGAACCACCAGAAGTTGCATAACTTAAAATATCGTTATTACCAATCCACAAACTGAAAAAAGTTGCATTTTGAGTAGCAGCATCGCTAATAACCGTAGCACTCTCACTACTTGCAAAACGCGCATAATAAGGGTTTGCCGCACCTGTTGGTACTCCCGCAGCATTTCCGTAACCTGGTGCTACCAAATGAAAACTTTTTGCACCGGGAACCCCCATGTTATTAAACGGACCAGTTAATTTGTTTGTTATTTCGGTTGTTGGCGTTCCGGCCAAACGCACGGGTCCTGGATTTCCATTGGCATCTACGGCAAGCACTAATCTATTTTCAGTAATCTGAGTTCCGCCTAATAGCAATCCGCCCAAATTATCATTCATTAATGGTTGATTAAATTCACCTCCACCGGCAAAAGAAAACTGCTGAGCCATAATATTTGGGTAGCTATTTTCCTGCCCGGTAATATAAAGTGCACCGTCCGCATAACCCGCAGTTAACGAGTTTCCGACAGAAACATATTTTGAAAGATCTGCCATTCCGCTCGTGTAAAAACCTTCGTCTGTTACAGGCGTATCAAATTCTGGTTCGCAGCTCACGAAGCCTACGGCCAAAACTGCGAATGTATATTTAAGTATATTTTTCATCTTTAAGATTTTTTTCGATTATAATTTATATGTAAGCCCTAATCCCGGAACAAAAGCATTGGTTTTGTACGTTCCTTTAAATGGAACCGCCTGACCATTTTCGAAATAATAGTTATAAGAAGCATCTATTTCCTTAAAGTGTGAATATAGGAATGAGGCATCTATCTGTAAGTGCTCGCCAAGATTTACGGTAAGACCGGCAGTAAAGTTGTTGCTATCGTTTCGAGGTGTTTCAGGAGCGAAATAACCTTCGCGAACTGGAGATTCATCAAAGTAGTACCCTGCTCTTAGCGTGAACATTTTAGTAGCTTCGTACTGCATACCGAAACGATATACTGAAGCGTTTTTATAATTACGTGCATTCTTGGAATCTGGAATAGCCGGATTTTCAAAATTGATATCTAATGATTCATAGGCATCCCAAAAAGTTCGATTAAAATCAAAAGCAAAGAGCCATTTCTCACAGAAATTGTATGACATACCCACAGTCATTTCAGCAGGTAATGGCATAGCAGCATCGATAGCTGTATTTTGAAAAGGAGTTAAGGGCGAATTAGGAATATTTTCAAATTCTGCGGTACCTTCTTCGGCTTCTAAAATAATTTCTGAGCGGTAAGTTGCACCAATTCTAAGGTTGTCTGTAAATTTAAACATTGAGCTTGCAACCCATCCCCAGCTTGTTACTCCGCTGGCATCAATAGTTACATTCGCACGATTTCCGTCTATATCTGTAAGAGTGCGGTTAAGGTTTCTATTAAAATTTACAGAACCCGTAACATAAATAGGACCACCTCCAAAACTCAATTTATCGTTTATTTTAAACGATACGGTTGGCTGAATATAGATTGCCTGCAAATCAATTGTATTAACTAAATGCGAACCTTCCCAATCTTTTTCATACTCCACCGAACTTCCGTACGGCGTGTAAACTCCAAGACCAAAGGCCAACCAATCTGTAGCTTGGTACGAAGCGTATAAATAAAGCGGCGTTCCTACTGGACTATCGGTGCGAGCATTGGCCCCAGTTTGGGTATCCTGATAGGCAATGTTTGAAAATACACCATGTACCCCAACAGAGATATTAAATTTATCTTCCAAATACACCATAGCGGCAGGATTAAAAAATACCGATTCGCTGCTATTTATTACCGCGACCCCGGTGTGGCCCATCGCTAAGGCTTTATTGCCCTGCAAGCTTACACGGTAACCGCCTGCATAAGTCACCGCACTTGCAAGTGCAAAAACGGCGAGTACTAATACTTTCTTCATAGTTTACTTCTTTAGAGTTAATTTCAGATATTAAGGATATTTATGTCTTTTACACAAAATTTATTATGCGCGCATAAGATACTTTCCTACAATATTATAAAAAAATCATAACATTATCATAAAATTCTTCGGGATTTTCGGCGTGTAGCCAATGGCCGGCTCCGGAAATAATTTCAATTTTTGCTTTCGGAAAATGTTTTTCAATTAAAATAGCGTCCATTGGCTCGATATAGCCACTTTTTTCGCCACTTAAAAACAACGTATCGCCTTTATACATGGTGTCTTCAGGAAGCGGGACACCAATTTCTTCAATTTTTTTGGAAAGTACAGGAAGGTTTATACGAAGGGCAAATTCATTTTTATTTTTTCGATATAAATTTTTTAAAAGAAATAGCCGCGTACCTTTATCTTTAATAAATTCTGAAAGAACAGCCTCCGCATCACCGCGCGAATCTATTTTTTTAAAATCTAAAGAGGATAGTGCTTTTAAAATATCTTGGTGGTGCGACGGATATGCTTTTGGGCCAATATCTGCAACAATCAACTTCGAAACCATTTCGGGATAAGTAACCGCAAACTGCATCGCCACTTTTCCGCCCATGGAATGGCCTAGCAGTATTATTTCTGTAAGGTTGTATTCTTCGCAATAATTCACTAAATCCTGAGCCATGATATTATACGAGAATTCTTCGCTATGAAAACTGCGCCCGTGGTTGCGTTGGTCTATTAGATGAACTTCATATCCCGATTCCGCCCATTGATTTCCGAGGGTTTTCCAGTTATCGCTCATACCTAGAAAACCGTGAAGAATCACGAAGGGTTTGCCGGAGCCGAGTATTTGTGAGTGTAAAATCATGAACTAAGTTTTTTTAAATAGCCTGCAATTACCTTTTCCAATCCGTAATATAACGATTCGCTAATAAGCGCGTGCCCTATACTAACTTCCAAAAGATTTGGAATGTTTTCTTTAAAAAACTCAATATTATCCAGCGAAAGATCGTGACCCGCATTAATGCCGAGGCCAAGTTTATTTGCAAGGATGGCGCATTCGGTATATGGCTTAATGGCTTCTTTATTTCCTAAGGAATATTGATCGGCAAATTCTTCGGTGTAAAGCTCAATTCTATCTGTTCCCGTTTCGGCGGCGCCTTCAATCATTCTTAAACTTGGATCTACAAATATTGAAGTGCGGATATCGTTTCGTTTAAATTCGGCAATAATTTCCTTTAAATAATCTTTGTGTTTCACGGTATCCCACCCAGCGTTTGAAGTAATTGCATCAACAGCATCGGGCACAAGCGTAACTTGCGTAGGTTTAATCTCCAAAACCATTTTAGTGAAATTATCCATTGGGTTACCTTCAATATTATATTCGGTAGTAACAATAGCTTTTAAATCGTATGCATCTTGGTAACGAATGTGGCGCTCATCTGGCCTTGGATGAATTGTGATTCCTTGCGCCCCAAAATTTTGAATATCCTTCGCCATCTTTAAAAGATCCGGCACATTGCCACCACGTGCATTGCGCAAAGTGGCTATTTTATTAATGTTTACACTTAGTTTTGTCATTATTTTTTGTTTATTCGGAAATCGCAACAGTACGATAAATCCATTCGTTACTACGGCAATAAATGTAATCCGATTGCGGTTATGGAAGCAAGAGCGGCTATATTTTTAACAAAAATACAAACCTTCATGATGCAAATGAACCTTTATTTTAAGTAATTTGCGATAAAAATAATTTGCTATGCAAACTCTTAATTACATCATAAACGATATTGAACCCTTTGATATTTCGGCTAAAGTAAAGGATGTGCAAACCGTTTTCAACCAGCTTACCTACTCGCATGTACCCGTTAAAAAAGAAGGCCATTATATAGGCTGTGTTTCCGAAAACGATTCGTATTGTTTTGACAACACAAAATTGTTGGTAGATTTTCAATATGCCTTGGAGCCATTTCACGTTCTCGAAGACACCAATTGGCTGGATATTTTGGAAGCCTTTGCCCTAAACAACAGTAATATTATGCCGGTATTAGGTGCCGAAAACAAGTATTTAGGGTATTATGAATTGGGCGATATTATGAGCCTTTTCAACAATACACCTTTTTTAAATGAAGCGGGTGGTATAATAGTAGTTGAAAAAGACATTCAAGATTATTCTTTTAGTGAAGTATGCCAAATAGTAGAATCTAACGGTTCGCGAATTTTCGGGGTTTTTATTTCAAAAATTGAAAAGGAAATCGTGCAAATAACCTTAAAAATTGGGCATAGTGCTTTAAATAGTATTGTTCAAACTTTTAGAAGGTATAATTATAATGTGATAAGCCACCACGAGGAAGATAAATTTATGGAAGATTTAAAAGACCGATCGGAATATTTAGATAAGTACCTTAATATTTAAAAAATAGCTCCCTGCCGCTCGCTTTCATTTTAACTATTCAACATTAGAGAAACAACAACTATGAAAATAGGAATATACGGACAGTTTTATCACGAAAATGCAGAAATCTATATTCAGATGTTGTTGGACGCGCTTCAAAAACGCGAGGCCGAAGTTTTAATAGAAAAAAATTTTCTGGAAATTATTAACAGAAATCAAGACATCACAAAAAACTTTTCTGGCTGTTCTACCTTTACCACATTAGATAAAAGCTTTGATCTATTTTTCAGCATAGGAGGCGATGGAACCATTTTAAAGTCTGTAACATTTGTAGGAAACTTGGGCATTCCTATTGTTGGCATTAATACGGGGCGACTCGGTTTTCTGGCAACAATTCAAAAAGAAGAAATTACCGAAAGCCTAAATCAAATTTTAGAAGGTGCATACACTATTTCTGAAAGAAGCTTGCTTACCGTAGAAACAACTCCGCACAGCGAAGAAATTCAACCTTTAAATTTTGCATTGAATGAAGTTGCCGTAAACCGTCGGAATACTACTTCTATGATAAAAGTAGAAACACACGTAAACGATAAATACCTTACCTCCTACTGGTCCGACGGCCTTATTGTTGCAACACCTACGGGTTCTACCGGGTATTCCTTAAGTTGTGGCGGACCTGTGATAGATCCAGCAACCAACAGCATTTTACTCACCCCGATTGCACCGCACAACCTAAATGCACGCCCTTTGGTAATACCAGATTCCAGTACTGTAACACTAAAAGTTTCGGGTAGGGAAAATACGTTTTTAGTGTCTATGGATTCGCGTATTGCCACTTTAGAAAACGAAACCGAAATAATTATAAAGAAAGCTCCTTTCACCATAAAACTACTTCAGCTGCACGATGACAGCTTTATTAAAACGCTTCGCAAAAAACTATTGTGGGGTGAAGACAAGCGGAACTAAACAATAAATCTACTTAAATTTTGTTAATCAACTGAGACAAATTACCATCTCACAATGTCAAGCCAAGTTTATTGTTATATTTGCAAACTTTAAAATTATATGAAGTATTTCGCGACCGTATTTCTTATACTCTCCACAGCGTACTACGCGCATTCACAAACCTATGAAATAGGCGGAATGCTTGGGGGAACTAATTATATTGGCGATATCGGAAAAACCAATTATATTAACCCAAATAGCCTTGCACTAGGCGGCGTTATAAAGTGGAACCGAAGCACGCGCCACGCCTTTAGAGGCTCCGTGATGATTGCTAGGATAAAAGGAGACGACGCAAAAAGCAACAACAGCCGCAGACAGCAACGCGGTTATTCTTTTGAGAATACTATTAAAGAAATCTCACTCGGAATAGAATACACCTTTTGGGAGTTTAATGTTCATAGCCAAAGATCTATTTCTACGCCTTATTTATATACCGGTCTTACTTACTTTTGGTACGATGCACTCTATAAAAGAGGTGATAGAATTACCGATTACGATGGCGCCGGCTCTGTGGCAATACCAATGGTAGTAGGGTATAAGGCAAATTTGGGCGTAAACGCAATGGTAGGTTTTGAAATTGGCGCACGCTATACGTTTACAGATAATCTAGACGGTAGCAACCCAGTAAAAGATCTAGCCGACGACCAAAGCCTTAAGTTTGGCAACACAAATAGCGACGATTGGTATGTATTCACTGGCATAACTGTTACTTTTGCATTTGGAAGAAAGCCATGCTACTGCAATTTTTAAATTACAAATGGATTACAAAAACCAAATAGACCCAAACAAACTGCCGCAACATTTGGCCATTATTATGGATGGCAATGGACGCTGGGCAAAACAAAAAGGTCTATTTAGGTACAAGGGTCATGAAAATGGATCGAAATCGGTTCGTGAAATAATTGAAGGCTGTGCCGAGATTGGCATTCCATTTTTAACTCTTTATGCTTTTTCAACCGAAAACTGGAACAGACCAAAATTAGAGGTAGACCTATTAATGAAGCTTTTAGTTTCGGCATTAAAACAAGAAATAAAAACGTTGCAGGACAACGATATAAAACTCAACGCCATTGGCAACATAGAAGCTTTACCCAAAAAAGCGCAAAAAGAATTGCACCATGTTATAGACGCTTCAAAAAACAACAAGCGCATGACCGTTACCCTTGCACTTAGTTATGGTTCAAGGGAAGAAATCATAAAAACAATAAAAGAGATTAGTCTTAAAGTTAAAAATAACCTAATTTCGCCGCACGATATTGATGAAACGGTAATAAATAATCATCTTTACACGCAAAATTTACCAGATGTAGATTTATTGATCCGCACCAGTGGCGAGCAGCGCATTAGTAATTTTCTACTTTGGCAAATAGCTTACGCCGAATTGTATTTTACTGAAACACTTTGGCCGGATTATACTAAAAACCATCTTTTTGAAGCAATAATAAATTATCAAAACAGAGAAAGAAGATTTGGAAAAACCAGTGAACAACTTAAACAATAGTTTCCTATTGCAACTTTACAGAAAATCTTGTTGTATTTTTTTAATTACAATACTTTCCGTCTTTACAATACAAGCGCAGCAAAAAGAACTTGATAGCGGTAAAAAATACACCATAAACCAAATAACCGTTACCGGAGCTCAAAACTTTAATGAGCAAACGGTTATTGCTTTTACCGGCTTAAAAAAAGGAGACCGAATCTATATTCCCGGCGAAAAACTCAGCCAAGTAACAAAGAAACTTTGGGAACAAAACCTATTTAGCGATATCGCTTTCTATGTTACAAATATAGAGGGAGACAATGTAGATTTAGAGCTTTATATAGTTGAATTGCCCAAACTTAACGAAGTTACCTTAAAAGGCGATAAGATTAGAAAATCTAAAAGAAAAGAAATAATTAAGGACAACGACCTTAAAACTGGTGCCAAAATTACCAAGAACCTCATTGCAACCACTAAAAATTACATTAAAAATAAGTATAAAAAAGATGGATTTTTTAATACAGATGTAATTATAAGCACCACACCCGTTACCGATTCGCTGGGAACTGAGATATCCAGAGATATGACCATTACCATCAATAAAGGGAATAGAGTAAAGGTGAAGGAAATAAATTTTACTGGAAACGAACATTTTGCCGATAGCAAATTGCGCCGCGCCATGAAAAAAACCAAACGAAAAAACTTCATTCGCTTCTGGAAACGCTCTAAATACACTGAAGAAGGAATAGAAGAAGACAGAGAGTCTATTTTAACGAAATACAAAGCTAATGGCTTTAGAGATGCGCGCATCATTGAAGATACCCTCCGTGTTTTAGACGATCAAAATGTGGCGCTTAATATAACACTTGAAGAAGGCGATAAATATTACTTTGGCGATATTAAATTTATTGGAAATAGTGTATTTACCGATAGTCAATTACGTCAAATTCTCGGTATTAAAAGTGGGGAAGTTTACAACGGCATCTTACTTGAGGAACGTATTGCAGACGAAACCGACCCCGAAGCGAACGATCTTACAAACTTGTACCAAAATAACGGATACCTTGCTGCACGTATAAACCCCGTAGAAGTAGCTGTTCGCAACGACACCATAGATTTTGAAATACGAATCATGGAGCGCAACCTTTTCTATTTTGATCATGTTACCGTAGTAGGAAACGACCGTACGAACGACCACGTTATATATCGCGAATTACGAACACGTCCCGGACAAAAGTACAGCAAAAGAGATGTGGTAAGAACCATCCGCGAATTAGGACAACTGGGCTTCTTTGACCCAGAACAACTATCGCCAAATTTTAAAACCGTAGACGAAAATAACGGCTTGGTAGATTTGGAATACTCCGTTGTGGAAAAAGGTTCCAGCCAGATTGAGCTACAAGGAGGTTATGGCGGCGGTGGCTTCGTGGGAACATTGGGTCTTTCCTTCAATAATTTTTCACTTCGAAATATTTTTAATTTAGATTCTTACAAACCATTACCTATGGGCGATGGCCAAAAACTATCTATTCGTGCCCAAGCAAGTAGCTATTATCAAACGTATAGCTTATCGCTTACTGAACCTTGGTTGGGAGGTAAAAAGCCTGTTCAATTTTCAACTTCTTTTTCGCATACAATTCAAAATTTCTACGATTATAGAAATAGACGGGCAGATAAATCAAGAAGTTTTACAATTACGGGAGGATCTATAGGTCTTGCCAAAAAAGTTAAGTGGCCCGACGATTATTTTATATGGTCTAATGCCATTAGTTTTCAACATTACAACTTAAATAATTATAACACGGGCCTGTTTACTTTCGGAGATGGCTATTCCAACAACTTGGCATACACTATTGGCATTAGCAGAAACAATACAGCAACTAACCCAATCTATCCAACCCAAGGTTCAGAATTTAGCCTTACCGCAAAAATGACACTGCCCTACTCTGCTTTTAATAGTGTAAACTACAAAGGATTAGCTGAGGAAAGAGCAGAATTAATGCAAACACTTCCCGACGATCCCGAATATATAGATAACAACAAGCGAATTTCAGCAATAGATCAAGAACGTTTTGGATGGTTAGAATACTACAAAGTAAAATTCAAAGGCACCTGGTACACCAGACTTATTGGAAAAATGGTACTTCGCACCAATACCGAATTCGGATTTCTTGGAGCATACAACCAAGACCGTGGCGTACCGCCGTTTGAGAGGTTTTTTGTTGGAGGTGATGGTCTTGGCGCGTATAGTTTAGATGGCCGTGAAGTAATCCAAATGCGTGGGTACCCCAATCAATCGCTTTCAGATCAAGACGGAAATACGATTTACAATAAATTTTCGTTAGAGGTAAGATATCCCGTAACTTTGGCACAAATGGCATCTATTTATGTACTGGGCTTTGCAGAAGGTGGAGCATCTTATGATGGATTTAGAAACTATAATCCTTTTGAATTAAAACGTTCGGCTGGCGCAGGATTACGTATATTTATGCCAGCATTCGGACTTCTAGGTATAGACTTTGGATATGGCTTTGATCCTGTTTTGGGTGGAACTACTAAGAACGGATGGGAAACTCATTTTATAATTGGACAACAATTTTAAAGATTGGCACGATATTTTCTTAAACAACAACCAACTAATATGAAGACAAAAAAAATACTATTTTTTACCCTTTCCCTTTTTTGCTTCACCTTTATGGCTGAAGCGCAAAGAGGCGTTCGAATTGGATATATAGACATGGAATATATCCTGGAAAGTGTACCTGAATACAAAGAAGCTTCCATACAATTGGAAGGCAAAGTACAACGTTGGAAGCAGGACATCGAAAAAAAGCAGAAGGAGATAGATCAGATGAAATTAAACCTCGCTAACGAAAGAGTACTTCTTACAAAAGAACTTATAGATGAAAGGGAAGAGGAAATAAAAATTAAAGAAGACGAAATGCTTCAATACCAACAAGACCGTTTTGGTCCCAATGGCGATTTAATAATTCAAAGAAGACAGTTGGTGCAGCCTATTCAAGATCAAGTTTTCAATATTGTACAAGAAGTTGCAGAAAACAAAAAATACGATTTCATTTTTGATAAATCTGCAGACGTGGTTATGCTTTTCGCCGCAAAAAGAAACGACATCAGCGATATTGTTCTAAGAAGTATTGAGCGCGCCGGCAGAAGAGTGCAAGCCGCAGATAAGAAAGAAAAACGCGAAATTGAAAAACGCGAAAGCCTTTCAATGGAAGAAGAAGGAGCTATTACAGAAAGAGAAAAAGCAATAGAGGAAAAGAAGGAAGAGCGCGAAAAAATAGTAGAAGCCAAAAAAACGGAACGAGAAGAAATGATGGCACAACGTCAAAAAGAACGCGACTCCATCCGTGCAGTTAAAAAAGCTGAATTCGAAGCTCGCAGACAACGTTTAATAGAAGAAAGAGAGCGCAGAAGAGATTCGATAATGAACGCACGCCAAAACAGAAATAACCAACCTGAAGGCGAAGAAGGCAACGGACAATAATACCATACTTTAATAAATAATAATGCTTAAAAGAATAACACTTAAATTAAATACACTTACAATGAAAAAAATGAAAATAGTTTTAGTTGCAATGGCGCTTTTCGTAGGAGCTACAAGTTTCGTAAACGCACAGTCTAAAATTGCACATATTAACGCACAAGAATTAATTGAAGCAATGCCAGAATACAAAGCGGCACAAAGCCAATTAGAAAAAGTGCAGAAAACGTATGACACTGAAATTAAGGCAATGGCAAAAGAGCTAGAAACCAAAATGAAATTATACGACAGTGAAGCTCCAAGTAAAACAAACGAAGAAAACCAAAAGAGATTTACTGAAGTTGAAGGAATGCAGAACAACATTCAGGCATACAGACAACAAGCGCTTCAGGATTTAGACAAGAAAAGAACAGATATCTTTAAACCTATTCTTGAAAAAGCACAAAATACAATCCAGAGAGTGGCCAAAGCCCAAGGTTACCAATATGTTTTAGATTCTACTATGGGTAGCGGTGTAATCCTTGCCGACGGTAAAGATCTAATGGCAGATGTAAAAAAAGAATTAGGAATGTAATTCTTTAAAAACAAATTATCTAAAAACTGCTCGTTAACACGAGCAGTTTTTTTTTACCCTAATTTCAAGTATTTGGCTACATTTACGTGATGAAAAAAAACAATCCCATAGGTATTTTTGACTCTGGTGTTGGCGGTTCTTCCATTTGGCAAGAAATCCACAAACATTTACCCCACGAACACACTATCTATTTAGCCGATAGCAAAAACGCTCCCTATGGCAATAAATCTGCCGAAGAAATTACCGCGCTCAGTATAAAAAACACTCAAAAACTTTTAGATTTTGGAGCCAAATTAATTGTAGTAGCTTGCAATACCGCTACTACAAATGCCATAGCTACCCTACGGCAAAACTACAATATTCCCATTATAGGTATCGAGCCCGCTATTAAACCTGCAGCCTTAAAAACCATCTCCAAAAGCATCGGTATTTTAGCGACAAAAGGAACGTTGAGCAGCGCACTTTTTAGCGCTACAGCAAGAGAATTTACTAAAGATATAAGTGTGGTAGAAATTATTGGTGAAGGACTCGTTCCTTTAATTGAAGAAGGAAATTTGGATGGTCCCGAAATTATTTCACTTTTAAAAAAACACACCAAACCCATGCTCGAAGCGAATATAGATTACCTGGTTTTGGGCTGTAGCCATTACCCGTACATAATTCCGCAATTGCGAAAAATACTCCCGGAAAATGTAACAATTATAGATTCTGGCGAAGCAGTTGCCCGACAAACTAGAACGGTACTACAAAGTTTAGATTTATTGCGTGAAGAAAACACTCAACCTAAACTTCAGTTTTATACAAATTCAAAAACCGATACATTAAAATTTCTTTTGAAAAAATACAGTGCAAATATCGTAGTTGAATATTGTGATTTTTGAAGTATTTACCAAAATTCAAACATGTAAAACCCCTATAATCTGTTTTAAATTTATTTAAACCAAGAAGAATACATTACGTAGTTATTCGCAATGCGTTCAATTTCGCCCTTTGTGAGTTCGGGACTGATGTCTTTTATTTTTTTAGCCGGAATGCCCGCATATATACTTCCACTTTCAACACGGGTGTTTTTTGCAACTACGGCGCCCGCGGCAATAATTGAATTGCTTTCCACAACACAGTCGTCCATAACAATGCTTCCCATACCTATTAAAACGCTGTCTTGTATTGTACAGCCGTGCACAATTGCATTATGACCAATAGACACATTATTGCCAATAGTGGTAGGAGAAGTTTTATAAGTTGCGTGAATTACAGCTCCATCCTGCACATTTACCCTATTGCCCATTTTTATAAAATGAACGTCGCCTCTAATTACCGCATTGTACCAAACACTACATTCGTTGCCCATTACCACATCGCCTACGATGGTAGCATTTTCGGCAACAAAGCAATTTTCGGGAATCTGCGGATGTTTTCCATTTACAGCTTTTATAATCATAGTTTGTTTTTTCAGGTTTCTTGTTTCAAGGTTTAGAATTAAAATTTAGTAAGGGCTCATATCTAAAATTTCACGTCTAATGTCTCATATTTTATAATCACCCAAAATAAGCCAATAATTCCTTTTTTCGCGAGGGGCTAACCATTATTTCCTTTCCGCTGGAAAGCACGATACTACCTCCCTTTCCCTTTTTGTATTCGGTAATTTCGTTCACATTTACCAAATACGATTTATGCACGCGCGCAAAGCCGTATTCCGAAAGGGAATCTTCAAAATATTTTAAGGTTTTACTCACCAAACGCTTTCCTTTTTTTAAGTAAATCTGCGTATAATTATCATCTGCTTGACAATACAGGATAGCGTCCATTTCAAGCACCTCAAATCCATTTTGAAGCGGAATGGTAATTTTTCCAGCTACTTGAGTCTGCAAGGGTTTTAAAATTGAATTTTGAAGCGAATTTTCCTTTTCCTTTATTTCGGTAACATAGGCTACAGCCTCAATAAGTTTATCTATTGAAATTGGTTTTAATAAATAATACGAAGCATGGGCATTTAGCGCATCGATCGCATAATGGTTATATGCCGTTACAAAAATAGTTTCAAATTGTCTGTCGCCCACTTTATCAAGCAAATCGAAGGCATTGCCATAAGGCATTTCAACATCGAGAAAAACTACGTCTAAATTAGTATTTTGTATTAATAGCAATGCTTCGTCAACATTTGCCGCTTCTCCTTTTAAAAGAATATTCGGACAATATTTGGCCAAATATGTTCGTAGAATTTCTCGGCTTGTTTCTTCATCTTCAACAATTATTGCGTTTAGTTTCATCAGTCTCTTTTCAAAATTAGTTCTACTTTGGTGCCTTCATTATTTTCAAAAACATCCTTCACTGTTACAGTTATTTTGTCGTTATACATAGCATTTAATATACCAATGCGCCGTTGGGTGTTACCCATCCCTTTTGATTTTTGTTTCTTTTGGTTTTCGGTTTTAAACTGTTTTGACTTTTCGCGGCCAATTCCATTATCGATAATTGAAATTTTAATTGTTTTTGAATCTATTTTTTCAAAATTAATCTCAAGCAAACCTTTTTCTTTCTTGTAGCGAAGCCCGTGCCAAACTGCGTTTTCAACATACGGCTGAAGCAACATGGGCGGAATTACAAAATTGTTCAAATTTATATTTTCATCTACTGAAATAGTATAATCAAATTTGTCCTTGAACCGAAAATGTTCAAGATTTGTATAAAGCTCCAGCAACTCTATTTCCTTTTCCAGTGGAATAAAATCTTCTTCGCTATTTTCTAAAACGGAACGCATTAAAAGTGAAAAATCGGTTAAATATTTATTCGCGGCACGTTCGTCATTCACTGCTATAAAGCTGTTTACAGAATTTAAAGCATTAAAAATAAAATGTGGATTCATTTGCGACCGCAGCGATTTTAGCGCCAAAACATTATTGGCAAACTTTTGCTGCTTTACACTTTTGTACTGCGAATAAGCAGCAAAAATTAGCAGTAAAACTATCACGCCCAATGAAATAATTACCCCTTTTTGAATTTGGCTATTTCTTTCTATTAGCTCTTGATTTTCGAAAGCAAGCTTGTATCTGCTCTCGTTTAGTTTTCGATCGTTCTCAAGACTTACAATACGATTTTGTTTTTGGGTAATTTCTTTACTAAAACGGGCCGCCTGACTTATTTCCTGCTCTTTTTTTACATAGAGCTCATCTACTACCTCTACATAGCGTTGATAGCTTTCGGTAGCTTTATCGAACTCACCAATGTCGCGATAAATTTCTGAAAGCTTTCGCACCGCATCTTTTTTTACTACTAAATCTTCGGCTTTATTGGCTTCAGCAATACTTTTTTCAAGATAGGGAATGGCTTGTTTGTATTTTTCCTGCGCTACAAAAGCATTGGCAATTTTATAGTTTTGTCGTTGTGAAGTCAAGGCTTCGTCTTCTACAGTAACCACTTTTCCCATGGCGTTCAACTCTTTCAACGTTTCTTCGCGAAGCTTAATTTCCTTTTCGTATTCGCGATTTTGATTGTAAAAATCTGCAACTTTATTTTTTTCTGAAACAGCGCGTTTTTTATTTTCCTTTTTGGCAAGTTTAAGCGAATTGTCAAAATACACTTCGGCTTCAACTAGCGCCCCACTTTGCGCGTATGCCTCGCCAATTTTCGAATTTAGATTAGTTATTTTTGGCGTGATTTTATTCTCCTTGGCAACATCTAACCCTTTTTGATAATTATACACGCTTTTAACGCCATCGCCAATAGCTTTGTAAGTATCTCCCAAACCTTCATAAACAGCTACTTTTTGATACGGCGACAGCCTGCCCTGCAGCAAATTAAGATAGGCTGCAATACTTTCTTGATAGCTTTTATTTTGCGCAAAAGCCTTAGCCAATTTAATTGAAATATTAGGATTTGATGCATTTTGAAGACTGCGTTTGTAATTGTCTATAGCCAGATCGGGCTGGTTCCAAAATAAATTTATATCGCCCAGCGTTTCAAAAGCCAAACTATTTTCACTTTTAGAAATGTTTTTATTATGTCCTGGCTCCAATGCACGGGTTACAAATTCAATACTTTTTTGGGCGTCCTTTTTCAAAAAGAATTTTGCCGAATCTAAATAAGTTTTGAAGTTATTAGGTTCGCTTTTTTGTGCGTTTTTAGATAGTGGCACTGCAGTTTGTCCAGGTGCTTTTTCAACCCTAACCGTTACAAAATCAGTTTTTAAAACAGTATAATAAACCGTTACAAAATCATCGCTTTTTATAACAAGTTCGTCACCCATTTGGGCGGTAATTGCAAATCTTCCGGACAAGTTTGTAGTGGTGTATTGGCCGCCTAAAATTTCAACATTTACCTTTGGAATAGGCATATTTGTTTCGCCGTCAATTACTTCACCGCGTAACATAAACGTGGTGCTTTCCGACTGCCGTCTTACTTGTGAAAAGCTATTTGCTGAACATAAAAAAGCAACTGCTAAAAATAAAAAGAAAAGGTTTTTCATTTTGTATTTTAAAACCGTAAACATACGCACTTTGAGGCGAAGCTAAAATTACGTTTTTCTGAAATAGGTTTCAAAAAAAGCGCAAAATTAATAGTTGGCTCATCCAAAAGTAACCTTAACTAACTGAAACGTAGCGATTACTTAATCAAGGTTTTATTTAAAAAAAGTTGGTCATAGGTTTACATAAAAATAAAGCCATGAAAACTTTTAAAATATTGTTACTAGCAATTATTCTTACTTCCACCTTCGCTTGTAAAGCAGACAATAAAAAGCACACTAATAAATTTTTGGCGACCGTAGATGCGTCCAATATTAAAGCCGAGTATTTTATAAAAGTAGCGTTACTATTGGACACCAGCAATAGCATGGACGGCTTAATTAATCAAGCAAAGGCGCAGCTTTGGGAAATTGTAAATGAGCTTAGCTACGCCAAATGCCAAAACGAGCGCCCGAAACTGCAAATTGCTCTATATGAATACGGCAATGACAATTTGAGCGCCGGCGATAATTACATTCGGAAAATCCTAGGGTTTACCGAAGATTTAGACGATGTTTCCAAAGAGCTTTTTTCACTTACAACCAATGGGGGAAGCGAATATTGCGGTGCCGTTATTCAGGAATCGCTAAACAAATTAGATTGGGGAAATGAAGACCGCTATTTAAAAATAATATTTATTGCTGGCAACGAACCCTTCAACCAGGGTGCAATTAATTACAAAGATGCTGCCGCAAATGCTCTGGAGAACGGCGTAGTGGTAAATACTATTTTCTGTGGTAATTATAGTCACGGTATAGATAGCTATTGGAAAGACGGCGCCCAACTAACCAAGGGCGATTATATGGCAATAAATCAAAACCAACAAACCTTATATGTTTCTTCGCCGTACGACGACGTTATAATCCAATTAAACAGTAAGCTAAATAAAACCTATGTACCCTACGGAAGCAACGGCGATGCGAAAAGACATATTCAACAAACACAGGACAATAATGCCGCAGAATACAGTAAAGCAAATGCCGTTAGCCGAACCGTTTCAAAAGGAAGCCACCTTTACAATAACAGTACTTGGGATTTGGTAGATGCTGAAGAAGATGCCAATTTTAGTTTTAAGCAGTTGAAAAAAGACGACCTACCCCAAGAGTTAAAAGGCAAAACAACTACGCAGATAAAGAAGTATCTCGAAGCCAAACGCAATGAAAGAGCGGCAATTCAAAGTGAAATTAAAGCATTAAACGAACAACGCCGAAAGTATCTTGCAGAAAACACAAAAGAAGCACCTAATGAATTGGAGAATGCCATGATACAAGCCATAAAAAAACAGGCTGAAAAAAAGAATTATACTTGGCAGTAAATCCAAATTTAAAAAAGAAGACTGTTTAAAAAATTTAGCGCCATTGCTAAACTACACCTTTTAAACAGTCTCTATTTTTATTCTTTGTAACGCATTAATTAATTGCTGGGCAATTACAATCGTACGGTTCTTTTCTACCGCCCAAAAAGTCGTAACCCAAAGTAATTTGGTGAAACCCACCGCTTTCAAATTTTACATTTCCAGCTTGATAGGAGTATGTATAAGCAAACATAAAATTATTGTAATTTATTCCCAAAACCGGAGTAATATATTGCAGTTTTTGCACTTTAATTTCTTGTCCGTTAAGAAATTCGGCTCCATCTAAACTTCTTCTATAGGACAACCCACCCCATAATTTACCGAATTCCATATTCCTATAAGCCTTAAAATTTATATCCACTGCTTGTTCTCCCGTACGCTCGCTCCATTGAAAGAGAAACGATGGTTCATAACTCCAGTCCTGCCCATATTGTCCAATTGCATATGCAGCCGAAAGCAAATACTTCCGTTGGTTATTAGATTCAAACTCTTCACTATAAATAGATCTATTCTGAAATATTACATTTTTAACGGTGAAATGTCCTGAAAAGTCTAAAAAGTTATAAGACAGACCAACATCTACATTAAAATATGAAGTACTTTGAATAATCCCCCCTATTACTGGATCAAAATCCGAAAGATCAAACTGGGTTTCATCTAAACGCGATTGAGTTAAACCAGCGCTTAAACCGAAAGACAGCTGATTTAAATCTGCTTCACTTCTTGAAAACATAATGTGGTGAGCATATGTAAGATAACCACCTGTTTGGGAATGATATCCATTTTTATCATTATATACAATTACCCCAACGCCAGATTGTTCGCCCAGACGAGCATTAAAATTGAGCGTTTGAAGATTTGGTGCTTCATTTTGATCAAACCATTGTTGGCGCGCCGTTAAACGTATTTGATTATGCGTAGCTGCCCCAGCCATTGAAGGGTGCAGCAAATACAAATTATCTGAAAAATAATCTGAATATATAGGTATTCCGTCTTGTGAATATCCATATATGGATGAAAACAAAAGTAGGATGAGGGAGATTTGTTTAATGTTCATAATTTCTATTTATCGTTTTAGGGTAAAATGTCCTTTGAATTCCTTTGGGATCTCGTTCTCGGTGTACTCCACTCGGAACCAGTAATCGCTCGATGGCATGGGCCTGCCCCCGAAGGTACC